>JBLHWH010000176.1:0-13115 GCA_047628935.1 Halioglobus sp.
CAACAACAACAACAACAACAACAACAACAACAACAACAACAACAACAACAACAACAACAACAACAACAACAACAACAACAACAACAACAACAACAAGGTTAGAAGAAAAATCTGGAGAGTGGTTGTTTGCAACTGGTACTTATCGGGAAGAGCCAATGACTCAAGTAGCCGCTGTAACAGGCGTAGACTCATTAGCAAATTATGGTGTACGGAATCATTTAAAATAACACAATGAAAAACTGATGTTTACCTGTAACATTAGTTCTAGGTTTAGGTTTGTTGATTCTTTCTACCTCAAACATAATGGTCAGTTTAAGTAATGAAATGAGTGGATTTTAAAAAGAGCAATCAAATGAAGAATAAAGCTCAAATCACTGTAGATGGTAAAACGGTATCTGTTGGACAGTTATTAGCTTCGCACACATCACTAGAATGTGGCGTAGAGTTAAAAAAGGGCAATAGAATTCTACTATTTGGTGGCCTAGCCTTTCCTGAACCTCTACATTTGTATTGGAACTTTGCCTCTTCATCCAAAGAAAGGCTAGAGCAAGCAAAACAAGATTGGAAGAATCGAAAATTTCCAATTGTTCCTAATGATGATACTTATATTGCATTGCCATCCTAAGTAGTACCTTTGACTAATGGGTAAGATTAAATCTTATAAAGATGTAGTACCACAATCAAGAGAAGTTTCTTTTGACATCAAAAGAATGGAAGACATCTATGAACTGACAAAGGGAAAAGTAGATGATCCCCATAGACATGACTATTATACAGTGGTGTTGATAAAAGATGCTCAAGGGGAGCATATTATCGATTTTCATACATTCGGTCTCAAATCACATCAAGCCTACTTCATTCATCCTGGGCAAGTACATCAGATTATCGAACATAAAAAATCTTTTGGGTTTGCTATGACATTTTCTTCTGATTTCTTAATGCAAAATGGAATAGAAAAAAGATTTATACAAGACTTGCACATCTTTCAATTTAATGGCCACTCTCCCCCACTCGATCTCGATGATAAGACGTTTTTAACATTATGCAGCTATAGTGAAAGTATGGAAGCGGAAAATAATGAGAAGTCCAAATATTCGTATTTAGCTATTGGAGCATGGCTGAAGTTGTTTCTTATCGAATGTCAGGCACATTGTTCTAAATCACCGTTAGAGGACACACAATCTGAACATACAAGTACATTATTACTGCATCAGTTCCAAGACTTACTAGAAGAAAATTATAAGTCATGGCATAAGGTAAATCAATATGCTGAACGCATGTTCATAACTGCAGATCATTTGAATGCCACGATCAATCATCAGACGGGTCAAAATGTCAAAGCTCACATCCAGAATAGAATAATCCTAGCTGCAAAAAGATTACTATTATTTTCGGATAAAACTGCTAAAGAAATAGGCTACGACCTTGGATTTCATGAGCCATCTCACTTTAGTCAATTCTTTAAAAAAGGTACTGGTCAACCTCCTTCCACCTTTATCAAAAATGCCTAATCTCGGATTTTTATAACTCTTCACCTGATTTTTATATTTCATGGTAGGTTACAGCCCTGTATATTTGTAAAATCATAAAGAATAAAACGCTAGATATCATGAATAGAAAATCATTTTTAAGAAATTCATTCTTAGGAATTGCAGGAGTTGCAACTGCTAATAAAGTAAAAAAGACAGAATCAGAATCCACTTATGACCGATTGATGGACAGAGTTGGCTTTAATCATTTACCAAATAAAGAGGAAATCAAAATGAAATCAGTACTGCACAAAGCAAATACAAGAGGTAATGCAAATCATGGCTGGCTAAATAGTCACCATTCATTTAGCTTTGCAAATTATTACAATCCTGAGCGAATGAACTTCGGTGCACTTAGAGTACTTAACGACGATCAAGTGGCTCCAGCTAGAGGATTTGAGAAGCATAAGCATGATAATATGGAGATCATATCTATACCACTGTCAGGTGATCTCGAACATGAAGATAACATGGGTAACAAGACCGTAATCAAAGAAGGGGATGTACAGATCATGAGCGCTGGTACAGGAGTTTACCACAGTGAGTACAATAAGAATAAGGATAAAGAGGTGAAATTTCTTCAAATATGGGTATTCCCCAATCAAAAAAATGTAACACCGAGTTATGATCAAATAACTTTAGATTCAGCATCGATGGATAATAAATTGGCTCAAATAGTATCACCAAATGCGGACGATGCAGGAGTAATGACACATCAAGACGCTTATTTCCATATGGGAGATCTGACTTCAGGTACATCAGTAAGTTATGATGTAAAGTCAACTGGTAATGGTGTATATGCTTTTGTATTAAAAGGTGATGTATCGATAGATGGACAGGCACTGAATGAACGTGATGGTTATGGTGTATGGGATATGTCAACTATAAAAATTGAAGCGGATTCAAATGCCAAAGTACTATTGATGGAAGTACCAATGAATATGTAATAAGTATCTGGAAAAGTATGAAAGCCAATCGATAAATCGATTGGCTTTTTGTTGTTTAGATATGCTGTTTGCTTAGTGATAGTTCTCTCGAAAATAATCCCCTAATTACCAATATTCTCACAAAAATTAAAAATAACATCACCGATATAAAGGCGTTCTACCAACGATATTTAAATAATTGATAAAGTATTATCTTTAAAATGTCTTCCACTAATAGTCCAGTAGACTCTTCGAAAATACGTAGAAGAAATTGCACTAGACATTTCACAGTAATTGTTGCTGTGGCATCGCTGAGTTCCATAACTACGCAAGGCAGGTATTCAATACTAAAACCAATAGCGAAAATAAGGTAGATGAATTTAGTGAATTTTAAGTAATTCATGGATATAATTTGATTTGATATTTATGATGATTAGTCAGACTATTTTAAGCGAGTAACTGAAAGACTACATTTCCTTTTTTATGCCCTTGATCAACATATCGATGGGCCTCCACTGCCTGTTCCAACAAAAAGCGTTTGTCAATAATCGATTTCACCTTCTTTTTCACGATAAGTTCTTTAATCTCATGGAGGAAGCCACGTACTTTTGCAAGTGGTAGTGTTCCTGTCGCAGAAAACATTGCTTTTTTAGTGCCGAACATTGATCTGATGATCTGAAAGAGAAGTGGTAAGCTTAGTACAGGTGACATATAGATACCTTTTTGAGTAAGTGAGCTTTTACAACGAGAAAAAGAACTCTTGCCTACTGTATCATATATCACATCATAGGACTGTCCGGATTTAGTAAAATCGGTAGTTGTATAATCAATCACGGTATCGGCACCTAAGGATTTAACTAATTCCAAATTATTAGTACTGCATACGCCTGTCACTTCTGTCCTAAAGTGTTTTGCAAGCTGTACAGCAGCCGTGCCTAAACTACCAGAAGCACCATTAATAAGTACCTTTTGTCCGCTTTGGATATTAGCTAGTTCTTTCAGGAAATTCAGGGAGGTTATTAGTCCATCACCAACGACGGCAGCTTCCTCATAAGATATGTTTTCTGGTTTTGTAACGATAATCCCCATTTCGGAAATACATACATATTCAGCATAAGTTCCAAAAGTATCGAGTGATTCCCCAAAAACGGCATCTCCTTTTTTAAACTGGGTTACCTTTTCACCAACAGCTTCAACCTTTCCAGCAAATCCAGTTCCGGGGATCTGGTTTTTGGGTTTCGTAAGTCCCATAAACAACCTACCGATAAGTGGGTATCCTGTTCGCATCATGGTCTCTGCTCTTGTTATCGATGCAGCATATATTTTCACTAATACTTCATTATCATTTGGGGAAGGCATTTCTACTTTCTGGATTTGAAGTACTTCGGCAGCTCCGTACTCTGTACATATGATGGCGTTCATTTTTTGTTCTTTCATTATATGTTTTTGTCTTGAATAAAATGAATTGGTTTTAATAACCTTTTTCATATCACAAAGGTAAAAGGTGGGCAAGTAGGAATCGTTCTGATTTAGAAATCGGAACTTATTATAAAAAATGTTTGAATATTGCTTAATTTCAATCTACGAATTCAAAAAGTCAATTAGCTATTGAATTGATTTATCTCATGTAATTAAGAAAGTGTCAAATCAATTAATACGATTCTAAACCAATATGAAAGATCCAATAGCTTACTTAAATCAAATTAGTCCTCTACGCCAAGATACTATTCAGTCTTTATCAGAACTATTCACACCTGAGATTTTAGAGGAGGAAGTATTTTTTGCTGAGGAAGGAAAGTATGCCCGGGAAATAGGATTTCTTGAAAAAGGGATAATGAGGGCTTATTTTGTAAATAGCGAAGGCAAAGAATATAATAAACAGTTTTTTGTAGGCCCAACTTTAATTGGGGCATATACCTCCTTATTGACAAAGCAAAAAAATAAGATCGCTCAAAAGACATTGACGGAGTGTAAAATTTGGAAAGCCCCTTTTCATAAGATTGAATTGCTTTATAGCAAGCACCATGACTTTGAAAGGCTTGGAAGAAAAATTGCAGAGCACTACTTCTTCGAAAAAGAAAAGAAGGAAATCGAAATGGCTTTATTGGATGCTGAAAAACGCTATTTGATTATGCGAGAAGATTTTCCTGGCTTGGAAATGCAAATTCCTCAATATCATATTGCTTCATATTTAGGGATAAGTGCTACGCAGTTAAGTAGAGTAAGAAATACAATGTCAAAAAGATAATTTTCTTTCTTTACATATGTAAATGACTTTGATTCCAATGGCCCATATCTTTGTTGTATTAATTCATAAAACACAATACAATAATGAAAACATCAAAATATCTTCCTTACAGCTTTCTTCTTGTTATTCTCTTTTTGACAACAACAATCTTAATGAACAGCTGTGCGTTACAGCCTCAATCTTGGAATCCTCCAACTAAACCGTCATTTGAGGGGCAGCTTCAGTTAAATGAAAAATTAGCGCACATTTCGAAAATTGATTTAGGAGAATGGAATGGTCCCGAAGACTTTGCTTTTGATACATTTGGAAATATGTACTGCGGTGTACATAAAGGGGAGAAAGATTTTTCTGAAGGAGCAATTCTTAAAATCTCACCAGAAGGTAAGGTAGAAGAGTTTTTAAAGACAGATGCATGGGTGACTGGAATAGAATTTAATAGCCAAGGGAATTTAATTGCCCTAATGAACGGTGTTGGATTGATCCATGTAGACCAAAATAAAAACATAGAAATACTTGCCACAGTAGATGCAAACGACCGACCGATCTTAATGGGCTCAGGGCTAACGATAGCAAAGGATGGTAAAATATATTTTGCTAATCTGTCCTCCGAAAATACTACATCACCAAAATACATCAACAAACTATTTTAGAATTGAAGCCTACTGGTGGAGTTTACTGTTATGATCCTCAAACCAAGGTAACCCATACTATTTCAAATGGAAATTACTTTGCCAATGGATTGGAATTGTCTGAGGATGAATCCTTTCTTTTATTGTCTGAAACCTCGAAATATAGAATTTTAAAATATTGGTTGCAAGGTGAAAAAGCAGGTACATCGGAGGTCTTTTTAGATAACTTAGCAGGGTTTCCAAATAATATTTCGCGTAGAGATAATGGTAATTTTTGGGTTGGATTCACCACTAAAAGAAATGACAAATTAGATAACATTCATCCAAAAAAAGGAATGAAAAAGTTCGTGTATGGATTACCCTCGTTCGTTCAACCTAAAGCAGAGAAATTCGGAATGATATTAGAAATTTCTGAGTCGGGACAAATAATACAATCCCTATTTGATACTTCAGGTGAATCAGTAATGGAAGCGGGGGCGGTAAAAGAGTACAGAAATAACCTTTACATTGGAGGAGATTGGGTACCATACATCGCTAAATATAATCTTGAGAAAATAATTGTTTACAACCAAAATTAAAAACGCATGATTGAATTATTATATGCACTTACCGCAGGAATCTTAGGAATTTTTGCTGGTGCTCAAATTGCGGAGGGCGTACTATTTGTTCCTTACTGGAAATCAATGGAACCCGCTGCATTTTATAAAGAGCATAAAACTTTTGGTCCGAAAATCTATAATTTCTTTGCTCCATTGACGATTGCCGCTACTCTAATCCCTATTGGGACAATGATCTACGCTTTGATGACAGATGCACCAGGGAAAATCGCGATTCTTCTTACAGTTTTTTTTACGTTTCTATTTTTTTCGACTTTATATATATATTTCAAAAAATCGAATCAAAGTTTTGCAGACTCCAGTTTAAGCGAAGAAGAATTGCCTCTGGAATTAATTAGATGGGGTAAATGGCATTGGACAAGAATTTATTTAGAAATAGCCGCTTTGATTTGTGCGTTATTTGCATTGACTGAAATCTAAAAACAATCATATGAATACTCAAACATTAATGACATTAAGTGCTCTTTTCGTAGGATTATCAGGGATAGCATTAGCCTTTTTTTTCAAAAGAAATTGTGATTGGTCTGGATATAAAAACGAATACCCTAACTATAGTCTTGTTACAAATACTAAGCGCACGATGTATGAGATTTGGATTTTTAAATTGGATGGCAAAAGGTAGTCCGATTGGTGGAATATATAATAAACCTATTGCGGTTGGAAATTTAATGCATTTTGGAGTGGCAGCAATTGCCTTATTTAAAATAGTTTTTGAAATCGAAGTACATGCTGAATCTATAATTTCATTGACCATAGTATATTCTATATTCGCTTTATGTTTTGTTTATGCATTTATAAATAATCCAAGAGTGTTAAGCAAATAAAATTTAAGCAATTATCATAAACTTAACTGAAGCCCCATTAACAACAATTGCTGAGTCGTCCCAATAAATTCCTGACTGGGAATATACATCAAAATGGTTAAATCCGACAATCTTATCAAATTCGATTTTCTTTTCCACTTGTGCCAAAACATTCAGAGCATACAATTTCATTGCTTTGTAGACTACTTCGGTCGCAAGTTCGTTTCCTAAACGCCCTCGAAAATGATATTCCTCATTTAATATTGGAAACTGAATTGCTAGATACATACTCATTATCACTAATAAATTTGTATTAGGTATGCCCTCATTCATAGGAGTAGCGACTATAAGTTTCTACATCTTCACTGTTCTTTTTCTCCAAAACGCCAAAACACTCACAATTATCACACAAACTACTGCTATATAAACCCACGTTGGAATCGGCACTGGATCTCCAGCAGCATAGGAGTGAAGTCCAGATAGATAATAATTCACACCAAAATATGTCATTGCTACGGATGCAAAACCAAAAAGAGTAGCTACATTAAAACTGTATAAAGAGTACATTTTAGGAATAATCCTCATGTGAAGTATGAAGGCATAAACCAATATTGTAACCAGAGCCCACGTTTCTTTAGCATCCCATCCCCAATATCTGCCCCAAGACTCATTGGCCCAAACTCCACCAAGATAAGTGCCGATACTGATCATTACCAATCCACCTACAAGAGTCAACTCACTGATATAAGTCATCTCTGTGATTATTTCCTTGATCCTTTTTTTATTATTTTCTGTAAGGAAGATCATGAGTAAAAGGTTGATTATCCCTATGATGGCACCAAGCATGAGGAACCCATAGCTTCCTGCGATCAATGATACATGTATAGTCAACCAATAAGATCTTAACACGGGGACTAGAGGAGTAATTTCTGGATCTAGATAACTAAGCATGGCGGTAAGCAAAATTGTACCTGCAAGTATCATGGTAGCAGCAAGACCACCTAGAGACTTTCGTGTAAAAATGATCCCTGCCAAGGTTGTAGTCCATGCAATGTATATCATAGATTCATATCCATTGCTCCATGGTGCTCTTTCAGAGACATACCATCTAATTCCCAGTCCGATTGTGTGAAATAAAAATCCAGCAATAACCAACCAAATAATATATTTCGAATATTTCAAAATCTTAGCTTTTGGCTTAAACACACTAGTAAACAGAATCAAAAGAAATATAAATCCTAATATCGAATAGTAGAGTGAAAGTCTACTAAACACATTCAATTTGTTCAATAATATTTCCAAATTGAGTTGAGTATCTGATGGAATTACTTGACTTCCTTTTTCTTTTTGAAAGGATTTTAGTTCTGTAATCATCTTGTCCGCCAAACTATAGTCACCATTTTGTATTGCTTGAGAAAGTGCAGGTTTATAAGTAGAAAAGAATTTGTCTGCTTGTTGAACATTTCCAATCTCACTCTTATGATCAACATGGGCAGATGCCCATTCATTATTCTTGTGCTCTGGTACAGGGATAATCTTGAAAATTCGGCCTGAATAAATCATACTTGCTATATTGACTCTTTCGTCAATTTTCATAACATCTTTATCAAATTGCCCCCTATCTATGGGTTGCAAACCATATGCTCTTCTTACTTCCTCTTCTAATTTATATTCACCATCTGTCTGAAAGAAGTCCTTGAAGGCCGCTAAGGGACCCGTTGTACCCAATATTTCATGTAAATGTGAATTTGACGAAATTTTTATCATTGGAACGGTTAACCAATTATGTTTATCAGCAAACATATTTAGTACTATCTGATCAGCAGAAAGACTGTTAATGGATTCTTTTCTCGCCAACTTACGAATAAACTCCCTACTGAGGGTATGCATAGGTTTCATTCTTCCTTTGTGATCCTGTACGATGACAGTACTGAATAATTGGCTGTGAGATTCCGAGACACTTGCAGTTGTTGGAGCTATTGTTTTCTGGCTAAATATACTTTGTGTAAATAGCATTAAAACTACTAAAGAGAGATGTCCATGATTCATCTTTTTCAGTTTCTGTGACACTTTATAAAATCTACTGTTCTTTGTAAAGAAGAGCATAATCATTCCAATTGTGAGTAAAGCGTAACCAATATATGTAATCCAAGTTCCAACAAAATCATGGTTTACACTCAGTAAGGTCCCTTTTTCATCTTGATCGAATGAAGATTGGAAAAATCTATAGCCATCATGATCCAAAATGTTATTCATGAATATTCGATAGTCAAATTTAAGATTTTGCCTGTTATCTATCAACTGGACTTCACTGGCGTATGAAGCGGCACTATTTGTTCCAGGATATTTTTCCATTATAAATTCTTTGAGCCGAATTGCAAAAGGGACAGTCTTATATTTTGAACCATAAGAAATAGCTAAGCTGAGGTTCTCATATTTTATTTTTGAAGGTCTTCCTGGCATACCCTTTTGTCCAAATACATATGTTGAGTTCTTATTTCCATTTAATGAAATATTCATTCTGAGCGCTGTGAGGCTTTCATTTTTCACCTTTCTATCTTCACTTTCAATTTTCACAATGGCCTTTTCATTGAAATCACCAAAAACAAACCCATTTAGTCCATCAGAATACAAGGACACCAGTCGTAAGGGATAATATTCATCCCGTGGAGTAAGGGTATCGCTTGTCTGAGTCGCCATATCCATTTGAGTAAGAGTACGGTTTGCTTTTATAAATAAATTCTCTTTCTCATATTTAATATTTATCGTTTCTGGTCTATAATTTTCTGTAAAATTGAAAATAAGATTTCGAACTTTCTTTGACTCTCCAGGACTAATATAATATTCTTCTCGTCCATTCTTACCACCGATAACGATCTTCAGAATAGGAAACCCTCTATCGTTTGATTCCATAACTTGGACAGGGTTAGGGATAAACTCTTCGACCTCGGTTTCAAGTAAATCATTACCAATAAGGTATGACTCTGTCATTTTATTATTACCTAAAGTGGCAAACAATACAGGTTCATCAAATTGATACTTGTTTCCATTTTTTATAACTTCATATTTGAGATAGGTTTCTGCAGAAAGGAATTGGCTAGATTGATCATTCTCTCTTATGTGCATCATCCCTTCATATCCAAAATACCTTGTTACACCAGCACCAATAATGATAATAACCATAGAAAGATGAAAAATGATTAGGGCCCATTTCTTTTGTTCTACCATTTGAAATCGCTTGATATTAACCACTAGCGTTATTGAAAACAACACAAGTAGAAGTTCAAACCACGTCGTCTTAAATACTACTTTTTGAGCGGAGCTAGTACCAAAATCATTCTCAATAAAAGTAGCTATTCCGATGGCTGTAGCAAAAAATAATATATAGAAACCAGCTGCTCGTGTTCCAAACAAAAAGTTGGTTATTTTTTTATTCAATTTGGGATTTATACTCATTATTTAGAAGTTACTATTTGACCATTTTCAATAATAAAATCATACAAATATCCAGCCCCAAAATCTTTATCCAGTATTACTATTCCTTTCATTGTGACTACTTGTCCCGCAGGAACGGCCGTCTCTGAGGTCACCACAAGATCATATTCATCCATGCTGCCATCTTTGAGATGGATCCAATTTCTTCCCAATATGTTTGGATTCAATTTTGTGCATGTTCCAGAAATCTGTATTTCTTTGCCATTGTATTTTTTCTTGTTTTTAATCAATTCTGAAATTTTCATAGATCCCTCTATTTCAATATTTTTAGGTGAATCTGATTCCATAACCTCTGCCCTCTGAACCATATCGGCCCCTTGATCGGCTACATCATTGGAGCGTACAATATTAGCGACTAAGTATACTTTTTTAAATATTCGATTGTGTTCTTTACTCTCAAAATTTGTTTTCAGGATCCCTTTTTTGTAAAAGTAAGTCTCTCCTACTTTCACATCCTTTTTACTTGTTGCTATCCAAAACTTTTTCCCTTTTTCATCCACATTCAGATAGACGTACTTACTTGTTGGAAGCACTTCCAATACTTTTACAGTATGCATATCATTAGTCACTGCAGCTGTTGATGCAGAAGTAAGTGTTGTTTCATCAGAAAGTATACCTGTAGTTTGTTTTTCAGACGAGGAAGAAGAAACAGGAGTTGTAATTACCTTAGGGTCGTTATTACAAGAGCTAAAACCAATTGTTATTCCAAGTAAAATTATTAGTTGGGATGTTTTCATTTTTTATTTTCTTAGATTAATGTAATAGCTTTAACAGCTTGGTGTTGTTTAGATAAAGACACCGCGGCGCTATAATAATCATCTACTTTTTTATTAACTTATGAAAACTGATTTTTCATTTAACGCTAAAACAAAGATACAGAATTGAATTTTGTATTTTTGAAAACAACACCTACACTGTAGTAGTGCGATTTATTAATAAAATTAAATACTAGCCATTACAGAAACCAAAATAAACTCTTGTACTAGTAATGCTAATAATAAAGATGAATTAGTTGATGCTAAAGGGCTAAGACTCTATATGTAGATGCAGAGGGAATATTATTCAACAGATGAAATTATGACCTGTGTCCGAAAATGTTTGGAATTAAATTACAGCTCTTAGCAGATCTGAGAGAGACCTGCTTTAGACTATTTGCCTTGTGTCTGTGTTGTCATGAAACAATTTACAACTAGAACTGAAGAAATATAAAGAGAGGTATTAATTTAATTACTAAAACCTTAATTAACGTTCAGGAATTTCTTAAAAATATGCTGACAAAAGATTAGAATTTAAATCCCATAATGAAGTTTTCGCTCATAAAATTGATCAGATTTCTTATGTTATATACTATATAAATACAGGGTATAAAATCTAAGGAAGTGGAGATTTGATTATGATATACTAGCATTCCCTATAATTTTCATGACTTTATCAAAAATTATAAACTAATCCCAATCCTCCTTCTGCACCAATAATATTCACACCTGTACTTTGAGTAATCTTATGCAATTCAGGAATAAAATATCCTACAAGAGCACCTACTCCATATCCAACAATTACATCTGTAGAGAAATGTTGACCAGCCTTTATCCTCATATAACCCGTTATGGCAGGTGCGACGACAGCTCCTGCCCAAATCAGATATTTAAAATCAGAGTTTGGATAAAGATCATCGAACACAGTTGCAGTAAAAAAGGATAAACTAGCTACATGACTTGTATGGCCAGAAAAGAAAGATCTTCTTGTAGTTGATTGTAATTTAATTTCTATATCCACTTCAGGATTATATGCGTATGGTCGATATTTACCAAAAGTTCCTTTTGTGAAACTAGTTATTCCACCATTAAGTGAGATTATTTCAGCATACATTACCAATATTTCTTTAGCGTTTTCTCGTGCTTGACCTGATAAGAAGAGTGCGAGTGGAGCGACTAATGCACCATTCTTAAAATGGTCACTAATGCGTCCAGCTTGGGATGAAAAATTATCTATCGTTCCCTGATCTCTTCCAAAGATTGTTTCTCTTTTTAGTAGAGCTATATCACTAGAGGTAAAAGTACCTCTCTTATGTTCAATCAATGCAGCACAACCTAGCATGACTGTCGAACCTCCGATTACCACACCCGATTGCTTCCATGTCGTTTCATATAACTTTTGACTAGAGACCTTAAAAGTACTGCACATTAAAACAAATATGATCAAAACGATTATTTCTACTCTACTATTCTCTTTCATCCTAATCTTTATTTAAATTTAATTATTCTTTGCACCATTTACTATCCAGTTATCAATCATTGCGATTTGGCATTTAGTCAATTTCATTGCAACTTCTGGCATAGGTTCATAACCACTTTCATGCTTTACTCATCCTATTAGTTCTCCATCATTTACTGAGAACATAATGTTTTCATAATTATCCAAGATTACCCTCCTAGATTATTGGTAAATTGATGACAGCCTAAACATTGATTTGCGATGATAGGAAAAATATTTTGGCTAAACGATATTTCTAATGAATTACAAGGTTCTTTACAATACGTATTGTTTGCTCCTTGCTTAATCCATGTTCTTACTAGTTCAGTTTGTTATGTTGTGAACGATATTGCTGATAATGGAGGCATATACTTATCAGAGTTCACATTATTCTCATAAAGCGTTATCATAATCTCGCAGCCATTGTTAGGCTAAGTCCTAAATTGATGTGCTAGAATTGATGTTATTGAGCCTAAAATAGAAATAAACCAAATCACGGATGCCGTAAGAAACACCTATTAATCTCTTAAGATTTCGGTTGACGGTCTCAGCTGGGGCATTGGTGAAGCCCTCAATAAAGTAGTTAATAATTTGACCTGAGTGTCTTTTCATAGT
>JBLHWH010000177.1:0-13073 GCA_047628935.1 Halioglobus sp.
TAACACAAAGAGCTGATATAGCCAAAATAAAATTTAGCAAAGCAAAAATGCTAGAGCTCAAAGGTGATCAGGATGGAGCTAGATATTTCTATGAAACTGCCATAGAATCATCTGATGATTATCCAGAAGCAAGGCTTAACTATAGTACTTTTCTCAAAGCGGCTGGAGAATATACAAAAGCGATGATTGAATTAAATAACCTAATCGAAGATCATCCAAAAGAATATAATCACTATTATGTAAGAGGTGGATTATACTTTATATACGGCGAATATTCTAATGCTGTGAAGGATTTCGATACGTACTTGGAAGCCAACACGGATGATCATGATGTCCTTTTCTACCGTGGCTTGAGTTTAGTTCTGAGTGGTCAATCTACTCGTGGATGCGAAGATATAAATAACAGCATAGGAAGTGGACATACCGCGCATGCCGATCTATATCTATACATGTGTAATTAATTAAGATAGAGTTTTTTCATGAAGGAATAAGAGGTTGAACAAAGGCTTCAATCTCTTTTCCTATTTTTTTTAGGATATAGAAGTGATTTAATACCATTTCTGTTTGATATTATCGGTTATTATTTAGTTTCTTCTTTGCGATTATTCGTTAAAAATCCTCGCGATAGCTAGGCTATATCTGCGTTTTTTGCCTTGACTCACTTCGAAGAATTCAAAATCATATTCCGAACTACCAAAACAGAAATGGTATAAGAATCATAATGTTAATTCCTTCGCAAGCCATTGATTTGCTCCTGATAATTATTTGGAGTAAACCAAGCACTTACAATTCCTTTTAACCTTAATTTTTAAATCACTTCAATTTAATAGACATAAATGAAGCATTTTGATACATTGATAGACGCCATTAATCATTATAAATCCGAAGGATACAATTCTGAATTTTTAGTTGAGAATAAATCACTGGTCTGTAGAGAAGACCCCAGTTTATTTCCGGTAGATGAATTTGAAGTAGATTCGATATATCGATTTGAAGGAGACTCCGATCCAACTGATGGATCGATCATGTACGCCATTCGACATAAGACCAATGGAATCAAAGGTTTGTTGAGTAATGGGTATGGGATATATGCAGATCAGGATGTTTCGGATGTGATGATATTGTTGGGAAGGAAATTGTAGCAATTTTACTCGAAATTAGGTTTTGCTAGATAAGAGTTTTAGATTTAAAATGTCTTATTTAGATAAAACCCTTCCAATCATATACTCAATCATCTTGATCGTTTCCAATCTTGCGTTCATATTGCTCTCCGTCACATCAGTTAGGCTAGGTAAGTGCTCAATATAATACTCATTATTCAACGATTGCTCTATCAGGTTCGTCGCTAGCGCAATCGGATATTCGAAATTGTTGTCAACCTCAAGTATGATCTGTGACAAGGTCTTCACAATCTTTTTGTAGTTGACGTAGTATCCTTCTTTGTTGAGTGCATCTACTTTTTTAGTGTGATAAACTTTGGTAGCATTTTCCACGACAACCAAATGCAATTTACCTTGATCTATGTATGAGGGTGTCATTGCACTATCTAGAGAATTCACCAAAGTTGTAATTGCTTGGAGCAATTTTGATCTTGGATTATTAACATTTCGAATATCCATCAGTACCATAAAATGCATAAAGTCCCAATACCACGCTACAAGGTAAGACAACAGCTTATATTTATTCTCAAAATAACGATAGACAGAAGCTTCAGTAGATTCCATTGACTTTGCCAACTTCTTGAAATTCAGCTCCTCAAACCCTATTTCCGCTATTAAAATAATTGCATGCTCAAGTATTTTTTTCCCAAGTATTGTTTCTAAAGGATCACGTAAATAAATGCTATCATTGATGTTAATTGTTATATTAATCTGTGGCATAGAATAAAAGTAAAATATTATTTATGATAGTTAAACTATTATAGGCGATAGTTGTTTAACTATTTGTGATATAAATATAAATAGATGGCAAAAAATACCAATATCTTCAGACCAATGCAGCGACTGAAACGTCTACTCTCTGTCGATAAAAAAGAAATTACCCAAGTATATGTATATGCATTACTCAATGGATTAGTCAATCTTTCTCTTCCTTTGGGCATACAGGCTATTATCAATTTGATCCAAGGAGGAGAGATGTCAACTAGTTGGGTGATATTAGTTGCTTTCGTTATTGTGGGTATAGCACTTACTGGCGTTTTTCAGCTTTTGCAACTCCGTATCGTAGAAAATATAGCGCAGAAGATATTCAGTAGGGCCTCATTCGAATTTGCGTATAGAATCCCTAGAATAAGGTATAGCGAACTATACAATTATTATGCTCCTGAATTGGCAAATAGATTTTTTGATACTATAACTATACAGAAAGGTCTTCCAAAAATATTGATAGATTTTTCTTTGGCAGCTTTCCAAATTATTGCTGGGCTTGTTGTTTTAAGCATGTATCATTCATTCTTCATCCTATTTGGAGTGGCTTTAATCGCACTGGTATATACTATACTAGTATTTACTGGACCAAGAGGACTTACCTCAAGTCTCAAAGAATCAAAACACAAATATGATGTAGCACATTGGTTAGAAGAGATCGCTAGAACTAAGATGTCATTCAAACTTGTAAGCGATCCAGAAATCGCGCTTAGTAACACTGACTCAAGAGTATCAAATTATATAAATGCCAGAGAGACTCACTTCCGAGTGCTTTTAACTCAGTTTATTAGTTTGATAGGATTTAAAGTCATGGTTGCGACTGGTCTTCTATTGATAGGTAGTATACTAGTATTCCGCCAAGAAATGAACATTGGTCAGTTTGTAGCAGCAGAGATCATCATCATTCTTATTATTAATAGTGTCGAAAAGCTCATCAAATCATTAGACTCTATTTATGATGTATTGACCGCTTTAGAAAAGATAGGCTACGTGACAGATATGGAACTCGAAAACGAAGAAGGATTAAAATTCGATGATAATATAGATCAGATGGCTGTATCTGTAAGCAATATTAAATTTGCATTTCCTGATAACAGCTCAAATATACTTGACGACATTAGCTTCGATGTACCAAAAGGTGAATCGGTCGTTATTACGGGTTCGTCTGGATCTGGAAAATCTACGCTAATCAGTCTCATGGCAGGTATCAATGATCCTAAAGATGGAGTGATCTTGTTTAACGGTTTATCTATACAATCGGTAAATGGAAATTCGCTTCGGCAGCATATCGGTTATGCATTAAGTAATAATCAAATCTTCCTAGGTTCAGTACTTGACAATATATCTATGGGTAGAGAATCCATAAAGACACAAGACGTAGTTAACGCTATTCAGATGGTAAATCTAGAAGGATTCATCAAAACCCTTTCTTTGGGGCTCAATACAAGGCTAGACCCAGAAGGACAACGAATACCTAGATCAGCCATTAATAAGATAATACTGGCTAGGGCAATCGTTAGTTCCCCTACCCTATTATTACTTGAAGATCCACTCGATCATGTTCCATCCATTGAAAAAGAAGTAATTATTCAGAAACTTACCGCAAAGAATAATCCATGGTCGATTATAATAACTGCAGTGGACAATATTTGGTCAAAATATATTGACCACGAAGTACACCTCGACAACGGACAGGTAACATTTGACACAATCACAAAATCGTAAATTATGCTCAATATTAGTCTAACGAGAATCAACAATAGTATAGATCTAACGAAGTATAAATCATTTCAAACGCTAGAAACTAGGACAGTATCAAAAGTCCTAATCAGAGTGATGACTGTTTTATTAATAGGTGGCATCCTCGCAATGTTTCTCCCATGGACACAGAACATCCGTGCCAAAGGAAATGTAACTACACTCAGTCCCGATGATCGACCTCAATCAGTACAAGCTACAATCGGTGGTAAGATCGAAGAATGGTATGTCCAAGAAGGATCTATCGTATCAGTAGGTGACACTATCATGAGGATTTCTGAAGTCAAAGAGGCTTACATGGATCCTTCGATATTGGATAATACTAACAATCAAATAATAGCTAAAAGTGAATCGTCTAAAGCATACGCTCAGAAAGCTGTGAATCTTAGCCAGCAACTACAAGCATTAGACAACGGCAAGCAAATCAAACTCGAACAAAATCAAATCAAGGTACAGCAGACCTTGCTCAGAATACAGAGTGATAGTATTGATTTAGTAGCTGCAATAACAAAAGCCGACATTGCTAAAAACCAGTTAGGACGTATACAAAACCTGTACGACGAAGGCCTAAAGTCCCTCACTGACTTGGAAGCAAAACGTCTGTCCATCCAAGAAGCGCAAGCAAAGGTTCTATCCATTCAAAATAAAGTAAACACGAATAAGAATGAGCTTATAAATATTCAGGCAAATATAATCGCCATCATCAATGAATATGATAACAAGATAGCTAAGTCAAAGTCAGATCGAATGTCAGCACTCTCCTCTAAATATGATGCTGATGCTAGCAAGAATAAACTTCAATCACAGTACAATACTTACGAGGTACGACAGTCAAATTACTTCATTACATCACCTATCAATGGAACACTGACCGTAGCGATCAAAACTGGTATCGGTGAATTGATCAAGGCTGGAGATGCTATTGTTAATATCATACCTCAGAAATACAATCTAGCAATAGAAACTTTTATCCAGCCAATGGACATGCCACTACTCGTTATTGGTCAGAAAGTAAGAGTACAGTTTGATGGATGGCCAGCAATCGTTTTTAGCGGCTGGCCCAATAGTAGTTTTGGTACATTCGGCGGTGAGATATTTGCGATAAACGATGACATTAGTAAAAATGGAAAATACAGAATATTGATAGCTCCAGACCCTGATGATATGCCATGGCCATCTGAGGTAAGAGTAGGTGGAGGTGTCAATACATTGACATTACTCAATGATGTAAAAGTTGGATATGAACTTTGGAGACAACTTAATGGATTCCCTGCTGACTATTATAATGATGCTAAGTCAGAAAAAATAAAGACTAAGGCACCACTGAAGAAGGTGAAGTAGATTATTGAGTTATTGGCTTGTTGAGACCCATGAAATAAAGTATAGCATAAATCTAAGCTGAAGGTCTTTGACCTCGCAGCGTCTAACCTATCGATGTACTGAGTTCAAGCATTTGCTATGGTAAGCCACATGTTAAGGGAGTTCAGCTCGAGCCAATTTATTGTTATGTTGTCAATGTTATAATTAAACTAACAATAAAGTCAACACCCCTTAGAGGACTATCAACTAAAAGTCTCCATTTTTTTTTAAAATAATAGATATGAAATTTTACAGTAGGAAACTAATAAAACCAGAGAACTTGAATGCCAATAATACGCTCTTTGGTGGTGCATTATTAAGATGGATAGACGAAGAAGCTGGAATCTATACTATGACAAAGCTAAAGTCTCAGAAAGTAGTCACAAAATATATCTCAGAGATTAATTTTGTTTCATCAGCAGGACAAGGTGATGTTATAGAAATAGGTATGGCATTCGTCAGCATAGGTCGCACGAGTATCACAATGCAGTGTTTGGTTAGAAATCTATTCACGCAAAAGACCATCATATCAATAGACAAGATTGTATTCGTAAGGGTAGACAATGATGAAAAACCAAAGGCACACGGATTGACTATAGAGGATATAAAAGCAATGAGTTCATGAGAATATTATTAAGTATATATTTTGTCTTTTTCAGTTTGGTCATGATAGCACAGGATTCTAATATCTTGACGTTCAGAGAATATACTACAATTGTCAAGGAGAACCACCCTGTAATGTACCAATCTCAGCTATTGGACGACATGGCTAAGAGTACCAAGCGGATAGCCAAAGGTGGATTCGATCCTAAATTTGAAGCAGACTGGAATCAAAAATCATTCAGCGAGACAAATTACTATTCTCTTGCTAGTGGAGCGATCAAAGTTCCAACTTGGTATGGAATAGACCTCAAAGCTGGCTATGATCGCAATAGTGGTCAGTTCTTAAATGAGAGTGACTTCATTCCTACTAGAGGATTGTGGAATGCTGGAATTAGTGTACCACTTGGTAAAGGTCTGGTCATAGATAATAGACGTGCAGAATTAAAAAGAGCAGATATCTATCAGTCAGTTACTGACCAAGAACAGGTACTCATGATGAATGAATTATTATACGAGGCATCCATCACATATCTAGAATGGCAAGCTGCAAAAGCATATCTTGACATTGCTAATGAAGGGCTAGAACTTGCTTCTATTAGGCTTGAAGGAACTCGTCAAAGTTTCATCAATGGTGACAAACCCGCAATCGACACCTTAGAGTCTTTCATATCCCTACAGACTCGGCAGCTGGACTATCAAAAGGCAGAACAATCACTTGATAATACGACCATAGCACTTAATAATTATCTCTGGATAAATGGAGAAATACCCGTCGAATTATCCGCAAACACTCGTCCGGAAGACATGGCTATTGATCTATTGCAATCTTCATTGGACAGTCTAGTCTTACTTCAAGATCAGTGGATTGCCTCTCACCCAGAATTGTTGATGTATGATTATAAATTAGCTAATATTAACATAGACCAACGACTCGCAAAAGAAGAGCTAAAGCCAGATATCAGAGTTAATTACAATCCACTAGTAGGAGTTGCTGATGATGCTCTGTTTGATCAATTCAATGCTAATAATTACAAAATCGGAGCGACCATCTCCTACCCTCTAATGCAACGAAAACAAAGAGGTAAGATTCAACTCAATAAAATCAAAACACAAGATACAGCGTTTAACAGATCAATAAAAAATCAAGAATTGGTCATCAAACTAAACACCTATATCAATAACATTCAACAGACTCTGCGTCAATATGATCTGCTCGACGAAACGGTGACAAACTATAACCGTATGCTCATAGCAGAGAATAGAAAATTATCCGTTGGAGAGAGTTCGATATTCTTGGTCAATAGTCGAGAAAGCAAGTATCTAGATAGCCGATATAAGCAAATAGAGGCCGCAAGGAAATTAATTTTTAATCGATTGACTTATCTCCTATTCTCGGCTAGAATTGCTGAAGTAATATAAAAAGTAAAGGTATGAAGCAGTTAGAAAGGGATCTTACCAAATTATATCATTCCTTACTCAATAAAGAATTTATAGCAAGAAAGGCAGGAGATGACGCTGATCCTTTATATCGCCTTAGCGCTATAAACTTAGTGAGGTACATTACCCTTAGAAATCAGGACCTTCGAAATGTACATGACCACCTTTCCGATCTCGGAATATCTTCGCTAAGAAGTTGTGAAGGTTATGTAATGCAAAACGTTGTATCTGTTCTAAGACTTGTAAAATTATTGAATGGTGAAATATGGGCAAATGAAGTAAAAGTTGAAACAATTGGATATAAAGCGAGTAAAAAGCTAATCGCCAAACATACGAAGCAATTATTTAATCTAAAAAGAAAAAATAGGACTACTAAAATAATGGTCACTATTCCATTGGAGGCAGCCTTTGACAATGATCTTGTACGAGAACTTCTAGCTCAAGGTATGGAGATAGCAAGAATAAATCTAAAAGAAGGAAGTAGACAAGAATGGGAGCTAATTATCAATAAGATACAAAATCAAGCAAAAGACCTTAAGTGTAAATGCTTGATATATATGGACATTATCGGCCCAGAATTCAAAACTGGAAATATTGAAATAACTGCATCAGGGAAAAATAGAAAAAGATTTATCAGGCTTCGAAAAGGTGAGCATATAATAATTACAGCCGACGAAACATTAGCAAAAGACAATAAGAAAGATAATAAAGGTATTCAGCTTGAAACTCCGATAATATCTGTATCCCGACCATCTATAATTCAAGATGCAAAAGTTGGTGATCGTATATTTTTTGATAATGACAAAATAGAATGTCGAGTTCTGAAAAAAGGAAAAGATGACCTTGAACTAATTGTTATTTCACACTCTACAAAAGGACTAAAATTAAAATCAAATAAAGCTATCTACCTCCCCGATACAGAAGTAACTGAAAAGCCTATTACGAAGTCGGATATTGCTAATTTTCCATTTATTATGCAACATGCTGATATAGTGGGATTTTCATATCTAAAAAGTGCCGCAGATGTTGAGATTCTATATAAGGAAATGGATAGTTATGACCGAAATGATTTAGGTGTAATTCTCAAAATTCGTAGTAAAGAATCATTTGAAAATTTGCCGATGATTCTCCTAGAAGCGATGAAGAAACCCCGAATTGGTATCATGATCGATCGAGAAGACCTATCAGTAGAAGTAGGAGCCGAGCGTATAGCTGAGATACAAGATCAAATAATGTGGATATGTGAAGCGGCTCATGTTCCTGTGATTTGGGCTTCTCAAGTATTAGAAAAAATGGTCCAAACCGGAAAAGCAACAAAAGCAGAAATAACAGATGCAGCGAAAAGTGCTAGAGCAGAATGTGTTATGCTCAATAAAGGCCCATTCGTTACCGAAACGGTAGCAACTCTCAGTAATATCTTACAAAAAATGGAAGGACATACTTCGAAAAAGAAAAGTGTTATGCGAGCCTTAAAAGTAAGTCAGAAAAATATGGATCGGTTAGGTATGAATATTTCAACCCATTTATGATAAAAATAAAAGATCTAGTCCTTTCATTTAATATCAAATTAAAAACACTTTTGTATCGAGAAATAAATATACCGTTAAAAAACGTCAATATGAACTTCTCTACGAGACCGTGACAAATTATAACCGAAAGGTCACACCAGAAAATCGAAAATCATCCGATGGAGAGCGTTCGATATTCTTAGTCAATGGTCGAGAAAGTAAATATCTGGATAGAAGGTATAAGCAAATAGAAATATCAATAAAACTTATTTTTAATCGTTTAACATATCTCTTATTCTCCGATAGAATTGCTGAAGTAATATAAATTGAATTGGTATGAGCCAGTTAGAAAAAGATATCAAAACAATATATCACTCCTTACTCAATAGAGAGTTTACTGCAAGAAGAGCAGGAGAATATGCAGACCCTCTATAGCGCTTGAGTGCTATGAAATTAGTAAGATATATCACACTTAGAAGTCAAGACCTACGAAATGTGCATGACCATCTTTCAGATCTTGGAATTTCTTCTATGAGAAGCTGTGAGGGCAATGTCATGCAAAACATCATCTCTGTTTTAAAACTAGTAAAGTTACTAAATGGCGAAGCATGGGACAATGATGTATACGACGAAACAGAGCGCATAATCTGTTATCAATTAATAATTAAACGTTGCTTAAATATCAATTAGTTAATCATAAAAGTTTAATTATCAATTATCTACAATGCAATATTTTATTTATTTTTTGGTGTTAACCAAGGCCCTAATTCCAACGTTAACTTGGTTGTACTCTTTGGAAATGAACCTGAAAACTCTGAAGGCACCTGTGGCTGGTTTAGTCCACCTTTAGGGTTGGGGTTTTCATCGTAAGCAAAACCATAGGCCATAGACATGTATTCTTTTCTTGCAGACATGACACTGTCTTTTGGAAAGCTAAAAATATTTACTCCTCCTTTTGTTTTAGCCGTATGCATGAAATATGAAAAATAGTTTTGTGGTGCACCTTTAGGGTACCAGTTCGTTTCAGTCGCCCAATAAATAGTTGTACGTCCTTCTGTCTTATTTCCTTTAAAACTCTTTACCCCGACACCCCTATTTAATGCCGTGCTCAATTGGTTTTCTAATCCATTTACAACAATTCGTGCAGTAGTATCTGCCGGATACCTTGCAGGACCATCTGCCATGAGACCAAGGCCCGCATAGACCATTTGAGCCGAAGAGAAATAATAATCTGTTGGTGCCTTAGAAAATTTGTATTGAAGAGAATTGGTATCCATCTTACAGTTTTTCAGGTTTACAGAAACGATTTTGCCATTTGCTTTATTGATTTTTGTAATTTGAGTGGTTAAGCCGTCCGAGCCACCGACACCACTTAAATACATGCCCACCGCTAGTTTTGTAGTAAGCGGTAAAGGAGTATCGAAACTCAGTTTACTGCTATCGATTTTTCCCATGATGGCTTTGCGCACTTTTGTGGCTTTATCTTCATACGAGACAACTGAAAACCCTACAGGATTGAATATATGCAATGTATCATTACCAGTACTCGTAAATTCTAAGGCTTCATGCGTATTCTTGGTGCCTGGAAATGTTAGACTTTTAACTGGAGTAACTTTGTAATTGGCTGCAAAACCATCTTGTCCATTTTGCCAAATGTTCATGTTTAAACTTGCATCTGTAAATAATGTATGTAAATCGGCATCAAAAACAGTTTCTAGTTCACTTGTATTGCCATCCAAGTAAAGACCTGGGTTTAACAAAGCAGTTAAGTCGCTATTAACTTTATAAAAAAGAGCGTTATACGCATCAGTATCTTCACCACCTAACTTCAATTTTTTCATAAATGGCTTGTAGGCATTTACAATTTGCTCTGCCGAAACATTATTTGGTTGACCAATACGGCCCAATTCAACACCAGTTTCATTTTGTGCAATTAACGACAAAGGAAAGAAGAAGCCATCAACTGTTGAAATGTCAATATATAAACCTTCCTTGGCTTTAAATGTAGCTTCAATGTAGTTGTATTGTGGATAAGCTGTTTGCGGTGGATTACCTACCTGAGAAACCGCTGCTCCATTGGCAGAATATTTAAACCCTAAATTGTGATTTGAAGTTAAGTTAGAAAAATCCTTATAAGTTGTTGTGTCATTCGAAACGAAAAAATATATTCTAGCACCTACAATTGGGTTAGTGCTACTCAACTGAATTTTTGTAATGTCTTTCCCTAGCTCATAAGATTGAACAAAGCCGCTATCTGCAGGCATCGGGTTAAACGTACCCAATGAATCTGTAGCATTTACAGTCAGCATTTTTTGTGATCCCGGGCTAAATCCTAGCACATATACCTTATAATTTGTAGATAAACCGGTCAGGTTTTTTAAGTCGATGGTATAAATGCTATCGGGAGCATCGCTTACATATGTAAAGTTTGAAACCTTACTAGTATCTGAAAAAACAGATTGAACACCAACGGTGATATTAACTGTCTCAGCTTTAGGGAAACTCGGGTTGGTTACCGTAATTAATGTATCGCTTACCGAGATTATTTTTTTTGATCCATTCTTTTTAAAATTAACTGCAACAGCGCTTTTTGTATTTGAAAAGTACTGCCCTTTTATGGCTATTGTATCATTTCCAGCAACAGAACCAGAGTTGGGTGTAATTTTAGTGACAACAGGTATTTTGTATTCAAAGTTTGTTGGACAGGGTATTAACACGTCCCCTTTCAATTCAAGATATACCGAGAATGTTTCTGCTGAGCTTACTGCAGGAGTTTTAAAAGTCATATCTGTGCTAGTATAAGTCACTTTACCTACACCCTTTATGGCAGAGCTTACCGTGTTTTTAAAAAACACACCTACGGAGTTGGTTGAATCGAAGCCTGTTCCTTTAATCGTGATTAAAGTATTTCCCGCTAAGGCTCCACTATTAGGTGACATGGAGGTTATAGTTTGTGCGGTTAATTCAATTTGGGCCATAAATAACATACTTATCATAAGTAGTATAGCCTTGCAAATAATCTTTTTCATTTGAACGGTAGGTTTTACTTGAATTTTAGGTTGTTCTCCATTTTCGATTTCTTCGCCATAAGTAGGAGTATCTAGTAATATTTTATATCACAATGTAGTTCATCTTTATTAGAAACAAACACATATAAACACCTATTTCATCTTAATATTATTCGCAATCAATTTTATGAGCTTTGAATTTTAAGTACCTACAAAATTATTGAATCCCAAATAAGCTCTTTTTATTATTTTGTTATGGAGAATCTTAAAGTAACTTATTTGCCTGGTATAAGAAACACCAACGATTAACAGAACTTTTAAGCTGTGTGGAACCGGAGAGGTTCGAACTCTCGTCCAAACAAGTAATAAAGAAGCTTTCTACAAGTTTATTCTACTATTGGTAGAAGTTGAGACAATTGGATATAAAGCGAGTAAAAAACTGCTTATCAAACACACGAAACAACTACTAAACTTAAAAAATAAAAATAGGTGTACCAAATAATGGTCACTATCCCATTGGAGGACGCATTTGACCATAGCCTTATTCGAGAACTCTTAACTCAAGGAATGGAAATAGCAAGAATAGACCTAAGCGAAGTGACTATAAATGAATGGAATCTAATTGTAAACAAAATACACAATCAAGCCAACGAATTAAAGCGAAAATGCTTAATATATATGGACATTATCGGTCCAGAATTTATAACCGTCAATATTGAAATAACTACTTCCTGTGCTAAAAAGAAAAGATTTATAAGACTAAAAAAAGGTGAACATATTATAATCACTGCAGATGGTAAACTAGTAAAAGACAATAAGAAAGATCATAAAGGTATTCAGCTTGAAACTCTCATAGTATCGGTATCCCAATTATCCAAGATTCAAACATTGGAGATCGTGTATAATTTGACAATGGAAAAATAGAGTGTAGAGTACTTAAAAAAAGTAAAGATAAACTTGAATTAATTGTAATTTCTCATTCAACTAAAGGACTAAAACTAAAATCAAACAAATCAATCTATTTGCCTGACACAGAAATCAATGAAAAACCCATTACAAAGTCAGACTTAGCTAATCTTCCATTTATCATGAAACATGCTGATATTGTTGGCTATTCATATTTAAAGAATACTGAGGATGTTAAAACTCTCTATCAAGAATTAGATAAATTTGACCGAAAAGATTTGGGAGTTATTTTAAAGATTCGCAATACTGAATCTTTTGAAAATTTACCAATGATACTTCTAGAAGCTATGAGAAAATCTAGGCTTGGTATTATGATCGACCGCGAAGATCTTTCAACAGAAGTAGGTGCTTAGCGAATCGCTGAAATTCAAGATCAAATTATGTGGATATGTGAGGCAGCACATGTTCCTGTGATTTGGGCTTCTCAAGTATTAGAAAAAATGGTCCAAACCGGAAAAGCAACAAAAGCAGAAATAACAGATGCAGCGAAAAGTGCTAGAGCAGAATGT
>JBLHWH010000178.1:0-13020 GCA_047628935.1 Halioglobus sp.
TCCCTGAAAAATTGAGTAATGATCTCTGTTCTCTGAACCCTCATGAAGACCGATACACATTTACAGCCTCATTTATATTTGATAGAAACTTCAATATCGTAGATAAGTGGTTCGGTAGAACTGTGATCCATTCTGATAGAAGATTCACTTATGAAGAAGCTCAAGAAGTAATAGAAACTGGAAAAGGGGACTATACTGATGAGATTCTAAAGATGAATGAAGTGGCACTTAAACTCAGAAAAGACAAGTATAAAAATGGTGCAATATCATTTGAGTCAGATGAGATCAAATTTGAGCTAGATGAAGAAGGTAAGCCAATCGGTATGTACGTCAAGCAGCGTAAAGAAGCCCACATGATGATAGAGGACTTTATGTTGTTAGCCAATAAATCGGTAGCAAAATATATAGCTAAGAAGTCCGAACAAGAAATTCCATTTGTATACAGAGTGCATGATTTACCTAATCCTGATAAATTGGCAGATTTTGCATTGTTTGCAAAAGAGTTAGGCTATCTCATGAACATGAATACACCAAAAGAAATTGCAAAATCATTCAACGGGTTATACGAAGCGGCAAAAACAAACGAGCAACTCAAAATGCTGGAACCGCTAGCAATTCGAACAATGAGTAAGGCAGAGTATACGACTGAAAACATCGGTCATTACGGGCTAGCATTCGAGTACTATACACACTTCACTTCTCCAATTAGAAGATATAGTGATGTGTTAGTCCATAGATATTTGGATAAGAACCTTAAGAAAGACTTCCGTACCAATAAAGCAGAATTAGAAGCAAAGTGCAAGCATATATCAATGCAAGAACGAAATGCTACTAGTGCCGAACGGGAATCTGTGAAGTACAAGCAAGTTGAATATATCAGCGGACATATAGGCGAAGAATTTGACGGAGTGGTGTCTGGAATGATAGACCGCGGGATGTTCGTGAAGTTGGCTGATTCTCTCGTAGAGGGTATGGTCGGATTCAACACTATGGACGAACCATATGACTTGGCAGAAAGTAGATTAAAAGCAATCGGTCGTAAATCAAAAACTGTGATTACTATGGGGCAGAAATTAAGAGTGAGAATTCTAAGTGCGGACATGGAGAGTAAGCAGGTGGAGATGGAGGTGGTAGAGGAAGAGTAGAATAGCTTATTACCAATGGTTCGCCCAATTCAATAGGGATACACCTAGAACATTAGGCTTACATATAAGCTGAAGTTTTCCCTATTATTTCTTAGCCAGATGTTTTCCCAATTGAATTGGGGAAGCCTTTAGCAATAGTTGCTGAACCAAGAGCTAATTAGTTTATTGAAATCTATATATCAAGAACCTAAATCCGAATCGTCAAGATTCAGATTTAGGTTTTTTCATTTACAGTGGTCATATGTATGGCGCTAAGTAGCCATTAAAGCTTTAGCCAGAAAGTCAATATTCTGATCAGTAGCTATACAATATCTATATGATCTATTGCCATACCATTTGATGCACTTTTCCTTCAACTAAAACGGTACAGCTTCTTTTTCTTGACGAGATACTTTCATGAATTCGTTCACTTTTACTTCTGATGTATATCTTGTGTTTCCGTCTTTATCTTCATAGCTTCTGTGCATGAGTTTTCCTTGGATTGCCACTTCATTTCCTTTTGATAATACAGATGCCATCAATTCAGCTGTTTTGCCCCATGCGACCAGATTGTGCCATTGTGTTTCTGTGACCGCTTCACCTTTATTGTTTTTGTAATAATCATTGGTAGCGATTACGATTTTAGCTCTTTTTCCTCCTGAAGCGAGGTCTTTGATTTCTACTTCCTTTCCAAGGTTTCCGATTAAGTTAACTGAGTTCTTTAATGTGTTCATAATGTGTAATTTTTATATCCCTATATGTTAAGCGGGATGAGTAATGAATAAAAATTAAAAGCCGTGTGGCTGTTAAAATTTGTTGACGATGCAAATATGAGGGACGTCGGGATGGATAGTCGTAGAATAAACGGGTATACACGGTTATATATGAATATATCTGGATAGATTTGAATAATGAGCTCTAGTGTGATGAGTTAAGGGTCTGTAAATAAATAGATTAGAATGTTTTTTTGATAGGTTAGTTATTTTTAATTATTTTGCTGTCTAGTAAGATTAATTTAAATATTGAATGGAATTATTTAGGAATTTCAGATATATATGAGTTGTGCGCAAGCTATAAAAATCACATTAATCGATTTAGCAAATAAAGAAACTGATTTATATTCAAATGCGATTGACATTTATGAAGGGAAAATAAATGCGAAAAAGTCAAATCTTTCATTAAATCAAGTTTTTTGGAATATAAAAATGTGCACTAGGAATACGCTAAAAAATCTGATAAAGATATTGAGGCTTTAAAACGAGGTTTATTACTTCTCACTAGCACGACTTAATGAGGCTATACAGGAACAACTAACGAAGCTCAATGCTAGGAAACTAAGTAATTGTGATGATAGTAGATTGGATAGGTATAAAGAAGAAAAATCGCATCTAAATCCGTTACCAATACAGCGCTATGAAGTCAAGCAATATCGTAAGGCTAAGGTGCAAAAGATGGGATATGTATTGTGCAATAACTACAAGAACTACTACAGTGTGCCGTATCGATATATAAGTAAACAAGTGGAACTACGTTACGATACTAGAACATTAGAAATCTATCATCAAGTGCAACGCATAGCGACACATATTACATCTCAAGCAAAGGGGCAATACGTAACAGAGCCCAGTCACCTGTCGAGTAATAACCAAGCCTATACGAAGTGGTCACCATCATATTTTAGTGATCTAGCGTCGAAACATGGCAAGCACATCCAGACATACATAGATGAGCTAATCGATCAACGGCCATATCCAGAACAAGCCTATAAGCAAGTGCAGGGAATATTGTCATTAGTCAAGCTATACTCTTCGGTCAGGGTGGAACTATCTTTTAAAATTGCAAGTAAACATCCGAGGCGCACTTACAGAATGATCAAAGAGATCTTGCAAAATAATCAAGATCAACAACCAGAGCATAGTACAGATCAACAGGATGATCATACTATACCCAACCACAATAATGTACGTGGGGAAGGCTACTATCAATAAAATTATTAATCATATAAAAGCATAAGAAATGGAACAACAAACCATAGTAAAACTAACGAAAATGAACATCAAAGGGATGTCAGAGACCTATCACGATGAGCTTAACACAGGACAGTATACAGGTCAGACGATAGCTGAGTATCTAGCAAAACTAACGGATGCCGAATGGGAACACAGACAAAATAGAAAGATAGTAAACCTCAAACGAACGGCTAACTTTCGCCAACAAGCGCACCCTCTTAATATTGACTATACCATTGAGCGCCAATTAGACAAATGCGTAATGCAGAGATTATTAGGGTTTACCTTCCTGAAGGAAGCTGAGAATATCATATTCATAGGATTAACAGGTACTGGTAAGTCTTATTTAGCGCAAGCTGTAGGAACGAGTGCCTGTGAAAATACATATCGTACAATGTACCCCATGAGTTTACTGACCGATACGGCTAATACGGTCAAAATACAAGGCAACTATCCCAAGTGGATCAAAAAAACTTCTGCAAGTACCATTATTAATATTAGACGACTTCGGACCCACTTCAATAGATAGCATTACTCGTAAAGCACTAATCGACATTATAGATTTTAGATATGCTAAACACTCTACTATCATAGTATCACAAATACCGGTAAACAAGTGGCATCCACTAGTCGGAGAGGATACTATCGCAGATGCAATACTGGACAGAATAGTCCATAATGCGCACCGCATCCAACTCAAAGGTGAATCCATGAGGACACAAAAGAAAATCAGCAGCTAGGAGTATCTAAATAAATACTATTTTTACACCCATAATCATCACTCTTTTTAGTGGTACACTTTGATGATAATTAGTGGTACACTTTGCATGATAATATGCAATTGATTAAGTTGAGAATTATTTATATATTTAAAACTATATTAATTACAACATTACAAAGAACAATTACATGAACTTACGTAAACTAAACTTCCTATTTTTATTAATTCTTTTCTTTTGGTCAAGATCCTTTTTTGGAAATTACTTATGAAGAAATTTATAATATTAGTTCAATTGGACAAAAAAATACTTTTTCAGGGGATTTTGATCAAGATGGAACAATCGAAATTGCATTCTCAACGGGGAATAGCGTCAAAAGCTATTTGAAGTTTTTGAAAGCTGAAGGAGATGGTTATAAAGAAATAAAAAGTATAGTACCCGCCTCGTCAGAAATTAAATGGATTGAGTATAATGTTACTGATAATCTTATCTATATCGCTGAATCTAGGCGGATACTAAGTTATGACCCGTTGACAGATGAAGTCATTGTTATTTATGATGGATTTGAAGATGGTACTATAAATGGAAGTATACAGAAGTTTCTTTATTTCGAAACAGAATTTAAGAATATTTTTTTGATACAAACTTCGTCTCAATTGATTTTGATAGATCAAGATGGTCATTTTCGTTTTAAAGAAAACTTCGGAAGTATCAATGATATTGCAATAGGAAATGTTGATGAGGAAATCAATAATGAGATAGTTATTTCATTAAATGAAGGAAGTAAAATATTAGACCTTTTTACATTTGAAGTGGAATGGGAGTACTTTTCTACTTTTGGTAACTTTATTGCTGTGGGTGATTATGATGGAGATGGAGTTTCACTTGTATATGGTGTTAATTATGAAGGGATACTGTGTTTTGATATACAATTAGAATCTCCAATTTGGATGAAAGATGCGGATGTACAGAGCCGTAGATTTGAATTTGTACCAGCTGATATTGAAAATGATGCTGTACTTATTTTTGCAGCTTCTGGTGATGCTATTTCAGTTAGAAATCCGATTACGGGTAATCAAGTATGGGAAGTTTCCTCACCCGATTCGTATAATTCTGGCATGATACTTAAGGATTTAGATGAGGATGGCGAGAGAGACCTATTCTATGCATCTGGGGGGCAATTAGTAGTTCGAGATTTAGATGCTTCTATGGATTGGTTGTCTGAAGTACGAAAGGATAGAGCCTTTATAGATATAATAGATAGAAATGATGGTGATGTGATTGATTATATATCTTGTAGTGGTTCATCAAACTCTTTTGATGGCGGACTTTTAAAAGTTCATAATGGAGAAACTAATTCTGTGATATTAGGGCCAGTTTTTTTTGACAATTTTTCTGATATAGATGAGCTAGCCTCCATTCACTATGAAGGTGATACATATTATCTTGCAAAAGAAAGGTATGGCGAAATATTTCTGTATAAAAATACATTTGCTTCTTTGTTTGCTTCTTTGTTTGCTTCTTTTGATGATTGGGATGTTGATCTGGATGATATTCAATTAATACAGCTAGAAGAGGGCGGCGACCCACATATTGCAGGTTTAAATAATAATAGTCAATTTTCCTTATACTCTTTTGTAAGAGGTAATATCAGTTTAGGAGTCTATTTCATCATCATCTTGCAAAGCTTATAAAGTTGGAAATTTTGATGGTGATGCGTCTTTAGAGGTTAGTATTTTATATGAAAATGCAATTGTGACGTATGATCTAGGCACTAAGCTACTAGAGAAGCAACAGTTAGTTGATTTTGATTCTGACCATAACATATTTTACATTGTAGATTTTGATCTTGATGGCACATTAGACTATATTATTGGAGGAAAATCAAATTTTAATACTTAAATTCTCCGATGCTTGCGTCGGAGTCATAAAAAGATGTTTTTGCATAAAAACGCCTTATCACAAAAAAGATCCGAATACCGACCTTTAGGGTGGAAAAATTTTGGCGGATGCTCCATCCGCTTGCTGTGGGGTAGTCAAAATTTAGGATCTTTTTTACTAAGACTACTTTTCAAGTTATTGATCTTGAAACTGGTGCAATTGCAGAATACGATTTGTTGGATAAGTCTGTAGATCTTCGGGTAGCAATACTTTTAAACATAGACTCATCCGTCGAAGCGGAAATGATAGTACTAGCTGATAAGTTATATGTTTACAGCATATTGGATAGCTCTATCATAGATGAAGTCAATGTTTTTCCTTTGGAAGTAAATAGTGGATCAATAGACCTCAACGATATCGAAATTGTAGATTTGGATTTGGATAACCATATGGATATATTGATAGCTCATCAATTCTGGTTTTCTCGATTGAGAGTAAGTGAAGAACTTTTAGATACCCGATTGCCCTTTGTTAAGGAATTTAATCCTAAGGCTGAACAGCAAAATATCCCGACGAACATTGTAATTGAAATTGTTTTTTCGGAGGAAATAGATATAAATACTCTAACTGGTATTGAAGTGAAATATGAAAGTGGTACTAATTTATCATTTATATCTAGCCTTTCATCATCTCAAAAATCACTTTTACTCAAACCAACGTCAACTTGGACTGCTAATGAATCCATAACTATATCGTTACCAAGTTCAATTACTGATCTTTCAGGGAACTCACTTGATGGGAATAGAAATGGAGTCTATGATGAAGGAGAAGAAGACTATTTTATTTTTAGTTTGAACATGGGATCTGGAATTGATGATATAGTACCAATTTTTATAGATATAACTAGTGAGAGTGAAGTTTATCCTGGACAAGTTGTGTCAATTTCAGGAATTGCCACAGACGAAAATTATGGTGTAGAATTTAATATTATTCGTATTCAATATCTTCTTGATAATTCAATGGTTTTTACTGATGGGATACCTGTTTTAGTTCTAGACGGTGAGCTTGATTCATCGGAGGAGTCATTTGAAATTGGAATTAATTCTACAAATTTAAGTTTTGGAAATCACACGGTTTTTATCGCAACTCAAGATGGCTCGGAGAATTGGAGTTTGCCAGATAGTATCAATTTTTCTATTGTCGAAAAATCCCTTGACAATTGGAACTTTCATGGTAACAATGCATTCAATACTTCTTATGCCCCGTCTTCAACTTTTGACTATCCGAGTACATTAAAGTATACTATCAATAATGACATTGATAATTTTGACGGACTCAGTCGATCTATAGTTATCGGTGATAGAGTGATCTACACAAGTGATAGTCAACTATGGGTTAGAAATATAGAAACAGGAAATTTAATTTGGAAGAAAACGTTTGATAATACTGATGAATTAAGTACTCCTTGCTTTGCATATGGCAATTTATACCTTCAAGTTGGCGATCATTCAGACAGTAAATTGGTAAGTCTTTCATTGTTTAATGGAGAGATATTATGGTCAACCCCATATTCTGTACAATGGTCAAAAAATACAAGCCCTGTTGCAGAGGAAGGCAATATTTTAATTACAGAAGGTTATTCAAGTGCTATTGTTTCTGCCTATGGTGCTTTTAATGGAAATGTCAAATGGAAAACTGAAATAAGTAACTATAGTTTTGATGAATGGAATCCAGCTGTGTATGATGGTAAGATTTATGGGTATGCGGATAATTTTAGTGTGATAGCATTAGAAACAGGTGTAGAGATAATAAACATTAATCAAGATGAATTACCTTCTGAGTGGTGGGGATGGTCTGCAATAGGAAGCCCTGTTATTGATACTACCAATAATCAAGTAATCTTAACAAATAAAACATTTATGTTTGCTTTAGATCTTGATACTTATCAGATGAATTGGAGTATTAACTCAAATGATTTGGGGTATTTTAATAGTACTCCTGCTTTAGCTGGTAATTCTATATATATTGGAACTGATGAAAGAATTATGGAAGTGATAGCCGATAATGGAAATGTAGTATGGTTTGACGATAATTATAATGGCGGACTTGATCCAGTTGTCTCAGATAATATTATAGCCTACAGTTCATTAGAAACACTAGTTATTGTAAATAGGGAGGATAGGAATATTTTGGGAAGTTATTGGTTTAGAGGAAATTTAACTTTATCAGGAGATTATTTGATTGTTTCAGAATACGATGGTGAAGAACTTTATGTTTTAGAAAAGAATAACTCGACAAGTACTTCTGACCTAATTAGCAACAATGTAGAACTGTATCCGTCTATCACATCAGGAAACTTTATATTAAAATCTTCTGCAGGTTTTATTGGAAGTTCCTTTGTTATTTGTGATGGGAATGGTGTGCATGGCAGGCACGGTATAATAAATAGTAAAGAACAACATTTTGAAGAACCGGAGTTAATTAATGGATTATACTACATGTCAATAGACAGTGGAGGGACAATCCGGAATCAAAAATTTGTTATTTTTAAGTAACATTTAAGTTTTAAAGAGTATATTTTTATTGATTATTACTTAATATTTATCATTAGTGGGGGAAACTATATTCAAGTTATAATACATACACCCAAATGAAATCCTAAAAACACAAGTGCATGATTAATACTGCTACATTAAAAGTTATATATGAATACTAATTGACATAATCACATTTTCTCTCTTTTTGGGTGTTTTCACTTACTTTTTTACCTTTTGAATGGCGTAAATTTGGATTATTAAATATGTGTATTATGAAAATGATCTTTTTGTTTTTTTCTATTCTCAATTTTGGAACTGTTGATTTTCATTTAGTCAAGACCTTAAAGTCAGATATTGTTACTAATATATCTGATGATATTGGGATCCTATTTTCACAGGAGAGTGAAAACTTGGGGGCAATGGGTACTGATTATAATGTAGGACCAGGCCAACCACTTGCTACAATCTCAGAAGTGCCTTGGGCTACGCTGCAAGCAGGTGATCGCGTTTTTATTCATTGGAAACCTACTCCCTACAAGGAGAAATGGGTAATCAACAGACAAGGTACTGCAGCCGAACCTATTGAAATCATTGGGGTAAATGGTCCAGCAGGCCAACAACCAATCATTGATGGTAATGGAGCGGTAACTGTTGCCGGAGTAAATTTTTGGAATGAACAACGTGGAGTGATTAAAATTGGTGGGTCAAACACACCGGCGGATGGTTTGCCGAATTACATAACGATTGATAACCTCGAAATTATTTCAGGACGACCTCCTTACCAATTTACGGATGACAACGGTCAAACGCAAACCTATGTTGATAATGCAGCTTCAATATATGTAGAAAAAGGCGCCAATCTGATTATTAGAAATTGTACATTGAGTGATTCAGGAAACGGTGTGTTTATTGGCGCTTTTGGAGGTGCGTCAGAAAATATCTTGATTGAGAATAATTATATCTATGATAATGGTATAGATGGTAGTATTTTTCATCACAATACCTACACAGAGGCATTGGGCATTACATATCAATACAATAGATTTGGTCCTTTGAGAACAGGAGCATTAGGAAATAACTTAAAAGACAGGTCAGCAGGATTAGTGGTTCGGTACAACTGGATAGAATCAGGCAACAGGCAATTAGATTTAGTCGATTCTGGATCGTCCAGTTTGATCAATGATCCGAGTTACGATACTACCCATGTTTATGGCAATATCTTAATTGAGCCAGATGGAGCAGGAAACAGTCAAATTGCTCATTATGGAGGTGACAGTGGTTCAACTGCGAATTATCGGAAAGGGAATTTATTTTTTTATAATAATACTATAGTTTCAACCAGAATAGGAAACACCACATTGATAAGACTATCTACAAATGATGAAACAGCTGAGGTGTTCAATAACACGATATTCACAACAGATACAGGTAATAAATTTGCTATGATAGATGGTGCCGGAACATTCAACATGGATCACAATTGGTTGAAAACAGGATGGGTTGACTGTCATTGTACCCCTAGCGGAATAGTGAATGATCTGGGAAATAATGTTACAGGCACAGACCCTCTTTTTGTGGACCTTAATGTCCAAGATTTTGGACTACAAGATAACTCTCCGTTAATCAATCAGGGAGATGTCATGCCGCCATCCTTGCTTCCTGATAACAATGTAACATTAGAATATGTCAAACATCAAAATTCGGCAAATAGAAACACCATAGGAAATCTGGACATAGGAGCCTTTGAGTACCAAAGCCAAAATGGTGGAGGCGCGGGAAGAGTCGGAATAGGCACTACTTCCCCTCAAGGCGTTTTAGATGTTGTTTCTAACAATAGTGGCCTTATCTTACCTAGGGTCAATTCTACTTCAGATGTGGAAAACCCTGTAAATGGAATGCTTATATATGATATCTCTGTGCATTGTGTCAAAGCATTCGAAAATGGAGCCTGGAGTAATTGTTTAAGCAACTAATGAGAGCAGAATTAACATTGGATCGTATTTGTTTTGAAGTAGCTTTCGTATAATCAAAGATGTAGATTGATATTGGTTTTTCATTTATAAATCTCCAACCTAATCTATCTTTTTTATCTCTTAAGAATTGTATATTACAAATGCCAGATCCTGAAAATGGGTTAGAATGATACTTCTCAAGCAAATGAAAATCATTTTACTCCTAGAATGATAGAAATGATCTGTTTGTATGGTACAACTTTAGTTTTGTTGAATTATCTATGGTGGGTTCAATTGAAGTTTTTTAAACTTCGCATGCAAAATAAAGATAGGGATTTCGATAAATGTATTAATTTTAGGATGATAAGATCATAAAAAAAATTTCGATTAATTGAAATCCAAGATATAACAATAATGTATGCTAATATGCTTCCTTTTTCTCACATAACTTGTACTCAGGATTAAGAGCAAGTCAAGTCTGATAGTGAAATGTTAAATCAGAAAATTAAATAAATACCTATGAGTTATATAAGTAAGTTTTTTACACTTTCAATTCTGGGTACTTTCTTTTTCTATAGTTGTGGAGAAACTGAAATTATTTCAGTTTCAGGAATTGAAGTCACAGCTTATTTTGAAGAAGTACCGTTGGGAGGAGTTATAGTGTTTAGTAATCCTCAAACAGAAGAAACTGTAACAGATACATCTGGTTGGGCCATAATTAACAATATTGAGCCTGGCATCTATATAATATATGCATCTAAAGATGGCATGCTTTCAGGCCAAGATACAGTGCTAGTAAATGAAGCTGAGCTAACTAAAGTCGATATAAGATTAGAATACGGACTTGGAGATCAAAGAGGCCCCAAAATAAATAATTTGATTCCAGAAAATAATTCATACAACCCATATTTTCAGGTAGATAATATAGTGTTCTCTGCTAAAATTACAGATGTTTTTACTCCTGATGAGCAAATTATGGTGATATATGAAAGCGATGTTGATGGGATAATTTACGAAGGAAGTCCAGATTCAGATGGCAATGTATATTTCGAATATAACAATTTGAGTAGTACTAAGCATAAAATTACAATTACAGCAAAGAATAATGAAAATATGGAGGGTACGTATTTTTTTAACGTATCAAAAGTATTACCTAATCCTGTAGTATTAGAACCCATATTAGTAGAAAAAAATAACTCAAAACTAAATTGGTCCAGATTTCAAGGAGATGGATTTATAAACTATGAAATATTCCGTAACGAATATGATAATGAGATGTTATTGATGAATTCTGAAAAAATTATTACGTTATCAAGTATTGATGATACAACTTTTATAGACGAGTGTGTTCCACTTGTTTCAGGAATAGAATACTATGTAGATGTTAAAATTGATTTTGATGGTAATTCAGAAAGAACTTCAAGTAATTATGAACAAACTGAAAGTCCTAATGGCCATGTTTTTTCATCTATTCCTTCTCAAATACTACATCACCCAACGGAACATTTTATCTATCTTTATTTTAAATACCCTAATAATAAGATAGTCAAATTTGATTATCTCAATGATGAAGAAATTATGTCAATTGAACTACCATCTTATAATAATGGAGATGGCTTAATTTCGAAAAATGGAGATGTTTATGAGTTTTTGTATCCTGCAGGTGACAGTACCCTCTATATATACAATATTGATGATCTATCGGAAGTAGAGAGATTTGATTTAGGTTGGAGCATCAATACAATAAGCAGTGATGGTAAGGGGAATATTTATGGGATCGCAAGCAAATCTGGGTTTACTTCCATTTTATCAATTAAAAGAAGTAATGGAGAAATATTTCAAAATATTCCTGTATCTTCCTATCACACATCAACTTACATACCTGTTAAAAATGCTATGGTATTTACTTCTGGCTTCGGTATTGCTAGATATTATACGATAAATTTTGATGGTCAATTAATAATTGAGAATGGAAACCTTTCTATTAACTCTGACATTTTTTTAAATTTAATTAGTCAATCTTCTCCTGATGGTCAATTTATGATACACTCTGACGGAGGATGGATCTATGATACTACACCAGAATTAAATTTGAAAGGTATTCTAGATAGTGGCGATTCCAGAAATTATTCATTCACGATAAGTGAGGATAGCAAGACTATATTCTCATGTATTTATGAAAAAAATGCAATTCATGTTTTTGATTCATCTGATCTATCTGGTTTTTCTGAAATAGAGTGCATTGGAGAAACTTTTTTTGTGGCTGAATATGATAACAGACTTATCGTTCTTTATATTATTAACTCAAGTTGTGATGCTGGCTTTTTGGGTGGTTCTAGTATTCAGTTAATTGATCTGTAAGTCAAAGAGATATGATGTACCAAAACTTAAAGATAATTCAGGATATCGAAGGTTTGTGTCTGCGCTCGGTATCACCAATTCGGTAGGTCGAAGTAATTTCAACTTTTCATCAGGAGTATCTATGTTGGCAGGATAATACTATACTAATGGTTCTTGGCTAAGTATTGTATTCCTTACGCTAAAGAGTAGCAATGCTTTCATGCAGAGAAGATATGATTTTTGTATCTTGTGAGTGGGGTAGGAGGTGTTGTCTTAGGTGGTAAGCTGGAATTGTGAAAATGTGTTTTTATTTAAGCTGGCTGTTTTAATACTTAAATTCTCCGATGCTTGCGTCGGAGTCATAAAAAGATGTTTTTGCATAAAAACGCCTTATCACAAAAAAGATCCGAATACCGACCTTTAGGTTGGAAAAATTTTGGTGAATGCTCCATCCGCTT
>JBLHWH010000179.1:0-13005 GCA_047628935.1 Halioglobus sp.
TGAAACAATCACTCATTCCTACGCAATTTACAACACATTAAAAAATAGTGAATGTGAAACAATCACTCATTCTTACACAATTTACAATACATTAAAAAATAGTGAATGTGAAACAATCACTCATTCCTACGCAATTTACAACACATTAAAAAATAGTGAATGTGAAACAATCACTCATTCCTACGCAATTTACAACACGCTGGAATTTAGCTATGGTGAGCATTTTTAACGAAGTCGGAGGAAGAAAGAGACCTTCAAAAGTGATACGTTATTTGTTTACCATTCCTAAGTACCCGTTTATTCAAAAACAAAAAAGAAGGTCTCCACCTGAGTGAAGACCCTCTAACTGATTTTGGAATCAGTAGATCATCATGCTTCTTCTAATGCTGAATGTGTCTGCATTAGCTCCTCTTGAATCGAATAAGGTACCGGCTGAAAACCTGATAAAACACGACTAAACTTTGCTTTGCCTTGAGAAATAGAACGCAAAGTAGAGGAATATTTATAAAGCTCTGCTAATGGAACTTTTGCCATTATTTTTTGATAATGACCGACTGAATCCATTCCTTGAATCGCAGCACGGCGTGTTTGCAGATCACCCATCACATCGCCCATTACAGTATCTGAACAAAGAATTTCCATATCATAAATAGGTTCCATGACTTGTGGTCCTGCATCTTTGAATGCGGATTTGAAAGCTGCAGAAGATGCCAGCATAAATGCCATGTCATTGCTATCTACAGCGTGCATCTTACCATCATATATACATACTCGAATATTTTGGCAGTAAGAGCCAGTGAGAGGCCCCTCTTCCATTTTTTGCATGACACCCTTCTTGATGGCGTTGCTATATTTTGCATCGATAGACCCACCGACGATGCACCAATAGAATGCTAGTTTTCCACCCCATGGTAGTTCTTCTATTTCTTTCTTTCTTACCGTTAAGTTAACGGGATCACTCATATCTTCATAGTATGGTTCTATGCGCATATGCACTTCCCCAAATTGACCAGATCCTCCACTCTGTTTTTTGTGCCTATAGTGCGTACTAGCACCTCTAGTGATGGTCTCCCGGTACGGGATGCGAGGCTTTTCGAAATTCATCGTTATGCCATTTACTTTTTCAAGTCGATACTTAACGATATCGAGATGCAATTGACCTTGTCCATGAAGAATGGTTTGCTTGAGCTGGGCAGATTGCTCAATGATCATAGTTGGGTCCTCCTTTTCGATAATATGCAATGCCTTGATCAATTTCTCCATATCAGATTTACTTGGAGGGGATACTGCAGTTCGGAACCTAGAAGAAGGAAAGTGGATCGGTTCTATAGACCGATTCACACCCTTGGCATTCAAGGTATTATTAGAGTGTGTGTTTTTTAGCTTGACCGTGACACCTATGTCACCTGCAGAAAGAGAGGGAACAGCAGTCCTTTCTTTTCCTTCTGCTACATATAGTTGATTTATTCTTTCGTGTTCCGAATTGGCAGAATTGATTAGGTCGTCTCCTGAACTGAGCGTACCAGAATAAACCTTGAAATAGGATACTTGCCCAACTTGAGGCTCAGTTAATGTTTTATATATAAAAATAGATGTACTATTATCTGTAGAGCAAACAAGGTCACCACCATTTTCAAGAGTAGCTGCAGGTCTATCTGCTGGGGATGGTGCTATATCATTTATGAACCCCATAATTCTACCGCTACCCATATTTTTAGTACTTGAAGCAATGAAAACAGGATATATCTCTTGATTAGCTAATGCAATGGTTAATCCTTTTGCAAGATCTGATTCGTCTAAAGTACCTTGATCGAAATACTTTTCCATCAATCCATCTTCATTTTCAGCGGCAGCTTCTACTAGTGCAATATGTAAGGCCATGGCTTTTGGCATTTCTTTGGATGGGATTGATCTTTTTTCTGGTTTACCTCCTTTTTCATGGAATACATACATCACCATTCTCAATACATCAATAATACTATCAAAGTAATTGCGAGAATTATAAGGATACTGAACAGGAATCACTTTAGGTCCGAATCGTTCTTTGGCCTGTTCAAGTGTAGTTTCGTAGTTAGCTTTATCGTGATCCATCTGATTGATGATAAATATTGCTGGGGTAGAAAATTGCTCAACATACTCCCACAAAATTTCTGTTCCAACTTCCACACCAGAAGAAGCATTGAGTAATATAGCAGCTGTATCAGCAACCTTTAGCGACGAAACTACTTCTCCTACAAAATCATCATAACCTGGAGTGTCTATAATATTGATTTTGTTACCTCTCCAATTTACGTGCATAAGGGTACTGAAAAAAGAGTTACCTCTTTCTTTTTCAATATTGGAATAATCGGAAACCGTATTTTGGTTATCGACACTGCCTTTACGTTTGATAGCTCCGGATTCGAAAAGCATGGTTTCGGCGAAGGTGGTCTTACCGCTTCCGGAATGCCCTAATAAGACCACGTTGCGTATGTCCTTTGTTGCTACACTCATAATAATTAGATTTATGAGAGGTTGACAAATTTTGGGTTTTGTCTTTTAGTAGCGTTAGTAATTTTTCAAAAGGTCACTAACATAAAATATAAATCGGAATCCTCTCAGGTCAGAGAATAAATATATCGACGAAAAGATACGAAGTAATTTATAATTCTTATTAAAATTAATGGAGTAAAATAAAATATTGAATATATATTTATATTCGAAATATATGGAACTTTACAGAAGGGGTGTCCACTGTTAAGCTTTAAGCCATTATAGTAATGGCAAAAAAATAAGTTGTTTATTTCAGGCTAGAGCTTTTGTTCATAGTCAAAGCCCAAAAAGCGGAGTTATGCAGTGCATAATGAGTATTTTTGTAACGAAGGATAGGGATAAAAGTTCAGCATCAAATGGATAAGTTGTTTTTTCAACATTACATAGTGTAATAATTCAGTAAAAGAAAAGCTTGATGATGACATTCAAAAATAATAGATTGATATTTGCGGACTACGATAACCTAGTCAAAGAAAAAAGAATACTATGCTAAGAAGGCCAAGAAGAAATAGAAAATCAGAAGCGATAAGATCAGCGGTAAGAGAGACTCATCTATCTCCTGCAAACCTAGTAGCTCCATTGTTTTTACTACCAGGAGAAAATAAATCTGAAGTAATAACTTCTCTGCCAGTAGCTTCTAGGATGACGCTTGATTTCATGCTGAAGGAAATAGAAGCATCAATAGAAGTAGGGGTAGATAAGTTTATGATCTTTCCTGCTATCCCTGAAGAGCATAAGGATAAAGCTGCGACATATAGCTACGCAGAGGATAACTTTTACCTCCGAGCTGCAGAAATAATCAAAAAAGAAATTCCTGATGCTACACTTATTAGTGATGTTGCAATGGACCCTTATAGTACGGATGGTCATGATGGGTTAGTGATAGATGGCGAGATAGTAAATGATAGGACACTACCAATCCTAGATCGTATGGCGGTAGCGCAAGCACAAGCGGGATTCGACATCATAGGACCTTCGGATATGATGGATGGTAGAGTAGAATCGGTCCGTACAGCGATGGATGACGCAGGATATTATAATACGAGCATTATGTCTTACTGTGCCAAATATGCGAGCGGGTTTTATGGCCCATTTAGAGATGCACTGGAGTCTGCACCAGGGTTCGGAGATAAGAAGACCTATCAGATGGATCCTGCAAATAAAAATGAAGCGCTAATCGAAGCGGAATTAGATACACAAGAGGGTGCCGATTTTCTTATGGTCAAGCCAGCACTTCATTACTTGGATGTGATTCATATGCTGAAAGAAGAGTTTGATCTGCCTATCGCTGCCTATCATGTAAGTGGAGAATGTGCAATGTTACTTGCAGCATGTGAAAAAGGTTGGTTGGACTATGATGCTGTGATGCCAGAGACCTTACTTAGTATCAAAAGAGCTGGTGCGGATGTGATTATGACTTATCTAGCGAAATCTTTTGGTGAATTTTACCATAGATAGATCAACGATTTCAGGTGCTAGGTTTCAGATACAAGGTTAGTCGATGATATGTTGCTAAGAAAAAGAAGAAACTAATCTGAAACAAGTGTTGTCCACGAAATTTTGATTGCCGACAATTAATATGTTCATTTCATTTGCGAAAGAACTATTTACCATTAAAGATTGTAGTACTTTTATAAAGTAAATTTTTAAAAATAATAAGTTATGCTATTTGTTTCGGAAACTGCAAAAGATAAAATCCAAGAACTCAAAACTTCAGGAGAAATTAGTGAGCAACATTTCATCCGTGTTGCTGTGACCAGCGGAGGTTGCAGTGGGTTGACTTATGATATGGACTTTGATACAAAAGATAAAGACGGTGATCAGGTCTTTGAAGACAATGGCATCAAGATTGTAACTGATCTTAGATCATTTTTATATGTCTGTAATACCACATTAGAGTTTTCAGGAGGTCTCGACGGGAAAGGATTTTATTTCAGTAACCCGAATGCTTCTAGAACTTGTGGATGTGGAGAAAGTTTTGCTGTTTAAGTAGTTTGGTCTTTTCCACTAAAGTGTCTTAAGCCTATAATTTCTTGTTTGTTTAAGAATCGAGAAAATCCTCTTGGAAGATCTTTTTTTGTAAGACCAGCATAATAAGTTCTATCCAGTCTATTTACATGATACCCAAGATGCTCAAATATTCTCCTTACAATCCTATTTTTACCCATATGTAGTTGCATACCTACTTCATTGAGTTCACCCCCTTTTATTCTATCTACTTTATCTACTATCGCAAGACCGTCTTCTAATTCTAGACCATCTCTGATTTTTTGAATATCTTCATCCGTGATATCATTATTGAGAGTGATTTGGTATATTTTTATGATTTCTTGGCTTGGGTGAGATAGTTTGTGAGCGAGGTCACCATCGTTGGTTAGAAGCAGTAGACCACTTGTATTCATGTCCAATCGCCCTATTGGGTATACGCGTTCCGATACTTTTTTCTTAACCAGATCCATGACGGTTCTCCTGCCTTGCTCGTCGTCAAGCGTAGTCACGAAGCCCGCTGGTTTATTAAGTAATAGATAGACTTTATTTTTCTCTTGTTTGAGTTTGCGACCTTTGTATTCTATAACATCGGCTTCTTCTACCATGTAAGAAGGATTTAACTCGATAGCACCGTTTACTGATATATCTCCACCTTTGACTAATTCTGCTGCTGCCCTACGACTACACACGCCACTATGGGCTATATATTTATTGAGTCTCACTTGTTCTGATTTTAGAATGCAAATTTAATAATAATACGGTAAGGATGGGATTAGTTCAAAATGAAAGGGGCAGTAACGTGTCCTATTAGTAAAACAAAGTATATTAATCGGTTCCTGGTACTAGGTTTAGGGGACTAGTTGAGATGTATAAAAGGTATTTAAAACGAAATCACTAAATGATAGGCTTTATTGGAACAAACAGACCACCTAGACAGATCAAATGGAGAGAGTGGATTTTGAGGAATGTCTAAAAACACTTATTCTCCAAACCCCATGTAGTCACTGATCAATCGATGAAAATGATGAAGACCCTTTTCTCTTTTGGCAGAATATCTACCTGTATCGTAAAATCTTGACTTCATGCCTTTTTGTACAGCCTCTACTACATACTCATCTTCTCTTTCTACTTTTTCTGCCAGGGCATCTTTGCCAAATTGTTCCCACTTTTCTTCATCAGCTATAAAATAGAGGAAGTCAACTTTACAGAAGTCTTTTGATATTGGTTTTACAATATTTATCTGTACTCCCCAAGGATAAAAGTTGAGCATAAAATTCGGAAATAACCAATAGTAATAGGCCGCTACGACCTTGCCAAAATCAGGATGACCTTCAGGTATATCAAAACCCTCGTCTCCACTTTTGCCATAGCCGATCTGTACGCTCATGTGGTCATAACACTCTGTTGTGTATTCACCATAATCTATGATGTTGTTGAGATCATTATGTACAAATGGTATATGGAAGCCTTCTAGATAGTTATCACAGTATAGCGCCCAATTAGAATTTATATTATAAGTCTTAGTGTATTCTGGAGCGAACCTCCAGGTATCAATATCAAGGAATCCTACTCTTTCGTCAAGGCGATTTTTGATTATAGTAAAGTCAATTTTTGGATCAATGCCAGTAAATAGAAATCGCTTCCATCGCTTAACGGGTATATGGGTCAAATGATCACAGGGCCTTGGGAAATTCTCTACTTCTTTGAATTCTGGCATGTGAGCGACCTTACCGTCAAGATCGAACCTGCGACCATGGTAGCCACAGACGATTCTATTCATTTTGGCAGGATGATGAACGATCTGAAAGCCTCTATGCGTGCACACATTCGACATACAGGAAATCTCACCTTTTTCTTCTGTTTGCAACAGAAGAGGCTCATTTACAGATTTTGCGAGAAGTGTGACAGGGAATACATTTTCTGGCATTCCTAATAACTGCTCACGATCACCTATATATTGCCAAGACCTGACCATTATTTTATCAATACTATCCTTATAATATTCTTCGTCTATGTAGAAACGAGAAGATAGCGTTTCCGCTTTTTCTATGATAGGATTGATTGGTTTCATTATCCTTGTTTGTTATTTGTTATAAGGTCTTTCACTACAGCAAGTTCTTCCTTTGCTTGTGTGAATAAAGGTTGCAAATTAATTGCATTCTGTAGATCTATCTCCGCAGACTCATAGTTACCGTACGCTTTATGAATTACTCCTCTATAGTAGTATGCAAATGGGTTTTCTGGTTGTATACCCGCTAAGATATTCATCTGTTCGAATGCTTGTTCTAAACTGTCTTGCTCAATATATAGAATTCCTGCATTGATGTACGCATCCGTGTATTGACGATTTTTTGTCGAGATCTCTTTGTAGAGTTTAATTGCACCTGGTATGTCTCCGTTATTCTGTAGGTGGAACGCCATCGAGTGCATTACTTGTGGATTATTAGGAGAGACTGTTAAGGCGTTTTCGTAATATTTCATTGGGTTTCCTGTACCGTTTTTTTCGTGCAGTTCGCCTAGGATTATCCAGGCATCTACCATTTCAGGGTCATTTTCAACAGCGGTTTGGAAGCTGTTTATGGCTTTATTCAATTGTCCCATAGCGCGGAAGTTCATGCCGAGCATGAAGTAAGCTTCATTATTTTGTGGGTCTAACCTTAGGATTTCATTTACAGTGAACATACTGTTTTCATTCTGGCTGAGTAACATCTGTGTTTCAGAAAGCTTAAGTAACGTTGGTATGCGTTCGTTAAATAGTCGAGCAGCTTTTTCCATAACATCAAGCGCCCTTCTTGATTTGAAGTAATCCATGTAGTTATCAGAAAGTAAATGATAATATTTTGGCTTCAACGAATCTATTGACATTGCCTTTTCTAAATCTCTGATTGCGGCTTCATACTCTTTTTTTTCATGTAGGGTAGTAGCTCTTAGGTACAATAATTCTGAATTTTCTGGGGCGTCGGCAATCTGCTGTGTCAGTTGATCTACAAGGTTGTCTCCAGAACTAGCTGGACCTTTCTGTTTTTTTTCTCCGCTATCACATGATATAATAGCTACTGAAAGCAAAATCATTATCGATATATTGTATATTTTTCTCATTATATTTTATTTGTTGTAATCCCATCCATTTATCATGGATTGGCTGCAAAAATACTATTCTATATACAATTGGCTTCTTTATGAACGAGTAATTAAGAACGAATAGGTGATTTCGAACCGTATTTGTCGCAGAAAACAATTTAGCCAAGAGCATAAAATTGTACCATCATATTACTTTACAGATCATTTTAGGTCATTGTGTGTCGATAAAGAAAAACGGAATACTCAAAAAGGAGGATGATCAGTTGAAAACTTACCGACAAAATTTTTAACTCCAATCAGAATCCTCCAATGTGAATATTTCATCAACAGCTACGTCGAAAATAGAAGCTAGCCTTAAAGCCAATAGTGTTGAAGGTACATATTTACCTAGTTCCATTGCATTGATAGTTTGTCTGCTGACCAATACTAGTTTTGCTAAATCCGCCTGCGTAATGTTTTTTTTTGCCCGTTCTACTTTTATACTATTCTTCATATGAGGCAGACTTTTTTAGTTTGGAAATTTGCCATTTAAATCTAATAATAAAAAACAATAAAATCGTAAACATGTTGAAGATCATCACCCACATAAAAGCTAAGTCATAAATGCAGAAAAGGGAAATTAAAAGAATGCCATAATTGACGTACACAGCCCAAACTAAAGACTCTAATCGTATTTTTGATATATATTCATCTTCGGACTTTTCCTTGGAGAATGCCACTATAATAGAACTAATAATTATTATAGCTCCAATGATTTCATTTAATAAGTTGTTTTTTGTCATACCAAAGAATTGCATCTCTCCAAATAATTCATCAATAAATAAAGTGGGAAGATTAAACGTCAAAAAGTCTGGTTCGAGATCAAGAAGGACTGTTATAAACCAGAAGGTTGCTGAAGGAATCAGAACAAACCATCCGATAGGCTTGTATTTGTTGGGAAAAAGATAATTGACATTCATAACACAAGTGTTTAATTTATACAAATGTAAAACAATTAATACTAAATGTCAAGTTTATTTTACAAATAGTAAATAAAACCATACTCAAAGAACTCTTCTTTATTGGTTTTTTTACTTAGTCCTTGTCAATGCAAAGACAAAAACTTAATGAGTAGAATAGCCCATTGATTTTCATCCATATGATCATGTAGAAGGAAAGCGAAGTATAAGTCCTTACAATTTTCACTCTTCTGACATCTTGTTATTTGATGGTCTACATTCAATGCACCCATCTCTTATTCCCTATGTAGACTTTTCTATATTCATTAGTATAAATGACGATTCTCTATAGATAATTAGAATGGAAGCCGACCTATTAAAAAGAAGTTACACTCCTACTTATGCTCAATCCATATATGATAGTGAGTTCAAATTATATAAATCTAATGTAGAACCTAATAGAGAAACAGCAGACCTCGAGCTAAACCTTAAAGAAAAATGGTGTTATCCGTTCTGTGAATAGTATCTTTTCTAGATCTTCCCTGCAAAAAACGCATCCAACTCACTAAAGCTAGGATTCACCATCAACACAGCACCGTCAGTACCTAATAAGTATTTAGTAGGTATCTCCTTTACTCCATACTGCGTAGCGATCGGGCCATCAAATCTATCCAATTGTACGATATGATGAGGCCAGTTCAGATTGTCGCTTTGGATTGCTTTTTTCCATCTCGCTTCATTGGTTTCAATAGCAACAGATACAATATCAAAACCACTAGCATCTTTGAATTTTTTACCATAAAACCTTTGGTGCAGCTTCACCAAATTTGGACTTTCTTGGCGACATGGTCCACACCAGGATCCCCAAAATTCGAGTAATACGTACTGCCCATTCATCTCCTCCAATGAAAAAGAATCACCATTGATCAGAGTAGTTGTAAAGCTTGGCACTTTTTCACCATCGCCAAACTTGGGTGTGATGTAAAATTTATATCCGATAAAACCAACTACCGCTAACCCAAGAAGGATGTTTGTAATTGTAGAGAATGTCTTTTTCATTTGGGTACTGTTTGTGCTAAAATTAGTATTAATTAGACTACAAAATTACCTAATTGTTTTTTAAAGGAGACAGAATACAGTGCAACCGTCCTTATGCCTACACTTTAGGGATGAAGGAGACTTTATTAAATGCACCTCATTAGGATCAAAGGACAAAAATATTCTCGTACTTTAGCCCCTCGAAAAATGTTATATATAAAGAGACCGCTCAATATCTATTGTGCAAGACTTTACAACTGAAAACAACCTGAATATGGCTGAGAATAGCGAAAAAAAACTCTTTCTACTCGATGGTAATGCATTGGTATATCGTGCCCATTTTGCATTTATAACTAGACCCCTTATCAATTCTAAAGGGTTGAATACATCAGCAATTACAGGTTTTGTGCGTACACTTTGGGATTTAATGATTAATCAGAAACCTTCGCATATCGCTGTAGCTTTTGACCCTAAAGGTGGGACGTTCCGACATGATTTTTTCCCTGAGTATAAAGCGGGTAGAGACGAGACACCTGAAGATATTAAGATTGCATTTCCGTATATCCGCAAGATCGTGGAGGCATTCAACATTCCAATCGTAGAAGTGCCTAACTATGAAGCAGATGATACCATAGGTACACTATGCAAGCAAGCTGAAAAGGAGGGATTTCAAGTATATATGGTGACTCCAGATAAGGATTATGCACAGTTGGTTTCTGAGAATATATTTATGTACAAACCTTCAAGGCAAGGTAATGGGGTAGATATCTTGGGAGAGAAAGAAATACTAGAAAAATGGGATATCGATGATGTTCTAAAGGTGATAGATGTGCTAGGTCTGCAAGGAGATAGTGTGGATAATATACCGGGTGTGCCAGGTATTGGACCAAAGACTGCAGTTAAGTTACTGAAGCAATTTGGAACACTGGAAGGTATACTGGCTGGTACAGATCAGCTGAAGGGTAAGCAAAAAGAAAACTTAGAAAACTTCGCCGAACAAGCTAGGTTGTCTTACAGATTGGCAACAATAGACTTGAATGTTCCGATACAGTTTGATGCTGAACGATATATTATAGAGCCATTTGATAAACCAAAATTGGAGGAGTTATTCAAGGAGCTTGAGTTTCGTTCTTTGGCAACACAAATTCTAGGTCAGGGAGAAAAGTTGAAACCACAGCAAGGTGATCTGTTCGCTACTTACGAAAGAGCTTCCTCTGCCGATATTAAAGAGGTTAAGAAGAGCTATTCTGTAGCGAAGACAAACATCACAACACTTAAGCATGATTATCAATTAATCGATACCTCAGAACTTAGGAAAGATTTGGTTTCAAAACTAGAGAAGCAGAAATCATTCTCATTCGATACAGAAACGACGAATATAGATGCTAATCTTGCCGAGTTGGTTGGGTTGGTATTCTCTTATGAAGAAGGAGTAGCATATTATGTACCTACACCAGAAGACCAAGCGGAGACAAAGGCAATTTGTGCGGAATTTAAGGGTGTATTAGAGGATCCTGAAATCGAAATAGTAGGCCAAAATATCAAATACGATGCGTTGGTCATGAAGTGGAATGATGTAGAGTTGGGAGGTGATTTTTTCGATACTATGATCGCTCACTATCTCTGTGAACCGGACATGAGACATAAACTGGATTACTTAGCCGAAGCATATCTGGACTATAAAATGGTGCCTATAACGGATATCATAGGCAAAGCAGGCAAAAATCAGCTTACTATGCGTGATGTAACCATAGAGAAAGCAAAAGAATACGCTGGCGAAGATGCTGATATGACGCTCAGGCTGCAGGCTCCATTCACAGAAATGATGAAGGAAAACAAGATTCTTGACTTGTATCAAACGATGGAAGCACCACTTATCAAAGTGCTTACAGACGTAGAGTTCGAAGGCGTACGGATCAACAAACAGTTTCTCAATGATTACTCTGTGAAGTTGGGTGAGATGATAGCGGACATTAAAAAAGAAATCTATTCGGATGCCGGAGTTGATTTTAATATAGCGTCTCCAAAGCAAGTAGGGCAGGTACTGTTCGAAAAATTAGAGATTCCATATCGATGGAAAAAAACGAGCAGTGGGCAGTACTCTACCGATGTGGAAAAACTAACAGAACTGGCTCCCAAGCATGAAGTCGTAAACAAGATATTAACCTATAGAAAATACAGTAAGCTAAAATCAACTTATGTAGATGCGCTTCCATTGATGATCAACCCCAAGACGGGACGGATTCATAGTAATTTCAATCAAGCTAGAGCTGCAACAGGTCGACTTAGTTCTGATAAACCAAATCTGCAGAACATTCCGATTAGAGATGAAGCAGGTAGAGAGATCAGAAAAGCGTTCGAACCGAGAGATGAGAATCATATATTATTAGCAGCAGATTATTCTCAGATAGAATTGAGGTTGATCGCAGAGATCAGTGGTGACGAAGCTATGATGGAGGCATTCATCAACGGAAATGACTTCCACCGTGCTACGGCGGCCAAAGTTTATGATACGCCATATGATGAGGTAACAGATGATCAAAGAAGAAATGCAAAAACAGTCAATTTCTCGATTACTTATGGAGCTGGAGCGACTAATCTAAGTAAGCAATTAGGTATCAAAAGAACCGAAGCAACAGAATTGATTGAAAATTATTTCATGCAGTTCGAGGGTCTCAAAAGATACATGGATGACACCATAGAATTTGCTCGGGCAAACGGATATGTAAAAACAATGCTGGGGCGTAGAAGAAATCTCAGAGATATCAATAGTAAAAATGGATTGACTAGAAGTAACGCAGAACGAATGGCGATCAATACTCCCGTGCAAGGTACTGCTGCAGATATGATTAAGATAGCCATGATCAACATCCACAAAGCGATGAAAGATCAAAACCTAAAGTCAAAAATGATCCTCCAGGTACATGATGAACTTGTATTTGACGTATACAAACCAGAACTAGAAGAACTAAAAGTACTTGTTGAAAATTTAATGAAAACTGCCATGCCGAATCTGAAAGTTCCTATTTTGGTAGGAATGGATACAGGAAGTAATTGGCTAGAAGCGCATTAATTGACCGGCTTTTGTAGCAAATTATAAATTTGCGGGAAAACGGTCAAAGACCGGCTTTTGTAGCAAACACTGGCTGGCTTGTGTAGCAAATCAAAGATTTGCGGGCAAACAGACAGCAACCGAGACGCAAAACCTGATAGACTGCAGCTGGCTGGCTTGTGTAGCAAATCAAAGATTTGCGGGCAAACAGACAGCAACCGAGACGCAAAACCTGATAGACTGCAGCTGGCTGGCTTGTGTAGCAAATCAAAGATTTGCGGGCCAAGTGTGGCTTACAAAGTAAACGCACGGCGGCTTAGCAAATTATATATTTGCGCCAAGCAAACAGACATTGGCTGGCTTGTATAGCAAATC
>JBLHWH010000180.1:0-12974 GCA_047628935.1 Halioglobus sp.
TTCTATCTTCCAATCATCTCCAAAATCGGATATAAGATTCAGGAAATCTTTTGTTATTCTCATGCTACTAATTTATCATTTCTTATCATCTTTTCATACCTTTTCCATTAGAATGGGCGTAGAACCAATAAATTAAGCTTTTTTCTAATCAAAAAGTGAATCCTAAAACATTAATATTTGTTATTCTAAAATGAACAAGTGTTGATTTTGACTTATAATCACATAGTTTCTAGCTAGTACTCATATGTATTACTTAATTTTACAATTATGAAATTAACCTTCGCATACTCTCCTTGTCCTAATGACACCTTCATGTTTGAACCGATTGTATCTGGTAGAATAGATACTGAAGGTTTAAGATTCGATATTCACCTCGCAGATGTAGAAGAACTAAACAAGTCCGCTTTTGATGAAAAGTATGATATCACAAAATTGAGTTTCAATGCCTACACGAAGCTTACAACTCAATACCAATTACTGAACTCAGGAAGCGCCCTTGGCAGGAAATGCGGACCTTTACTAATTTCTAAAAAAAATATGTCTTCTGAGGATGTTAGAAATGGAAAAATCGCAATTCCTGGAATAAACACTACCGCTAACTTTCTTCTTTCATTCGCTTATCCAGATCTAAAAAACAAATCAGAAATGATATTTTCGGAGGTCGAAGCTGCGGTACTTACTGAAAATGCAGATGCTGGGGTTATTATCCATGAAAACCGATTTACATTTCAAGATAAAGGATTGGTTCAAATCAAAGACCTTGGTGAACATTGGGAAGAAAAAACAGGTTTTCCAATTCCGCTTGGTGGTATTGTTACTAGAAGAAGGTTCACCAAAGAGTTAAAACAAAAAATAGATAGAGTTATTGCTCGCAGTGTAGCATACGCACTAGCACACCCAGAATCTGGGAATGAATATATCAGATCACATGCTCAAGAAATGGATATTGATGTTATGAAATCACATATCAATCTATACGTAAATGATTTTTCAGCCAACATAGGAGAAGAAGGTCGAGCTGCGATATATCATTTGTTTGAAAATCACCCATTGGTAGAAAAAGACAACTTCGAAAAACCGCTATTTGTACCAGAAAGTGATAAAGAATCTACAGATGATTTTTTGACTGAGGATTATTGGACATCTAGATATGTCAATAATATGTCGGGCTGGGATGTGGGCGAAATCACACCACCCATTAAAGCGTATGTTGACACCATAGAGGACAAAACACTTACAATACTGATCCCTGGAGCTGGTAACGCTTATGAAGCTGAGTACCTTCACAATCAAGGATTTACTAATGTCACAATTTGTGACCTATCTATGAAGCCGCTTAAAAATTTAAAAGAACGATGTCCTTCTTTTCCTGATAACCATTTGATCCAAGGAGATTTTTTTGATCTTGATCATACTTTTGATTTAATTATTGAACAGACTTTTTTCTGTGCAATAAACCCCTCGTTGAGAGAACCTTACGCAAAAAAATCTAAATCCATCCTTAATCCAAATGGGCAAATTATTGGTCTTATGTTTGATGTTGTATTCCCCTTTAATGGTCCACCATTTGGTGGATGTATGGCTGATTACAAAATGCTTTTTTCAAAATATTTTGACAATGTAAGCATGGAAAAATGCACTACTTCAATTGCACCTCGTCTAGGAAATGAAATATTTGTCAATATAAGGTCAAGTAAACTAACTAATGGAAAAAAATAGGTTAATGAAGCTTCGATTGCTTACCTTTGCAAGCTATAAACTTTTCTACACTACCGAGTGTTAGAATATAAGAAATAAAAAGAATACACCATGGCAATAATGATTACTGACGAATGTATCAATTGTGGCGCTTGCGAACCAGAGTGTCCTAACAACGCTATCTATGAAGGTGGAGTAGAATGGAATATGGCTGAGGGGACTACATTGACTGGTAAATACACGTTAGAAACGAATCAAGAAGTAGGTGTAAAAGATCCTCAGTTGCCTGTATACGAAGATTATTATTTCATTGTAGCTGATAAATGTACAGAGTGTGTCGGATTTCACGAAGAGCCTCAATGTGCCGCTGTTTGCCCCGTAGATTGTTGTGTTCCTGATCCTGATCGTGAAGAAGCTCAAGAAATCTTAGAAGATAGACAAAAACGACTGCACGCTTAATCCTTAGAAATTATACTCTAGCCTCAGACCTACATCTTTCCTTATTATAGAACGGTAATATTCATATAAATTAAATGAAGCGTTAGTATTGATTTCATTAGACAAAGACAAGAACTTATTTCGTATAAGATCGGTTAATCCTAATCTATAATCGGCTGATATTGTAAATCTCGGGCTTAATCGATAGGATAATCTTAGTGATGTGGATAATTCGTATTTTTTAAATACTTCACTTTCAAATAGAGATGTTCTTGATATATTATACTCATCAAGACTGGGTTGAAACACTTCGTCGCTTGATATAAAGTTAACCCCAGCATTTTCTAATTTCAAGAATCTAGTGTATGTAAATCCGCCAGAGATATTAAATTTACTTGTTATCTTTTTATCGATTCCTACAGTTAAGAATATATTATTTAGATTACTTATCAGAGAAAAACTATTCAACTGAGCCTGTTCTAATGCATTCTTAAGAATTGTACTTTCATTGACATCGAACTCATTAAGATCAGTAGTGATACTAATCTCTGGAGTAAAATCTAGATCTATATTTCTAGAATCCGAAATTTCATTCTGATAATTCATGTATACAAAGCCGCCTTCTGCGAAAAACCTAAAGCCTCCAGTTCCAAAACGCTTTCCCGCACCAATCTGATACCCTAACCCATTTTGATTGAGACCTAATCTAGACCCAGCAAAAACATAATAGTTATTCTCTCCTAATAGAGGCTTAGTGATAGATTCTGTCTCGCCAATTTCTAATGCGATGAAATCATCTTTCTTTGATCTTTGTTTTGCGATTAGAAGCATACTAAGAATCGGTATTCTTTCTAAAGTAAACTGCTTCCTACCTAACTCTTTAATTGATAATTCTTCTAATTTGATATCAATCAAAGAAGATTCCCTATCATTTGTAGGGACAACAACCGTTACCTTTTCAATAGAAATAGTAGGGTTTAAAGTTTGACTAATAACAATTCCGTTATTACTATCTGCTTGGAGCATCTCCTTTTGAACCTGCTTTTTATCGATATTTATACTCCTGATATTAGAATCGTCATTTTGCTTTTCTTGTATAACTTCTTGGACAATAGACAAACCTATCTCATTCGATGCTATGACACCATTTTCGGCAGAACCCATATTATTATTAATATCTAGCGCTGTAGATTGATCTGTACTACTTGTATCTATTGAAGCAATCACCAGTTTATTAGATTGCTCTTTAATTGAGTCCTTTTGAGCAAAAATTGTATCCGTTGCCTTCTCTAGTGGTCTAGATTTTTTGTTAATAAATAATGAAAAGCCAAATGCAAGAATGCCCACTGTAATAAACAACCATAGGATAGGTTTTCTTTCACTTTTCTTTTGTGGAAGTTCACGATCAAGAACAGAAGCCATTTGGCTCCAACCTCGATCTTTCAATGACATTTTGTTTTTATCTGACATTACTATTATATATCTTTCTTTCGCTTAATAGATGTTGTAATTTTTTTCTTGCTTGTGAGAGGTGCCACTTTGATGTACCAATACTTATCTCTAACTCTTCTCCTATATCCTTGTGTGTATACCCTTCTATGGCATATTTATGAAATACTTGTTTGGTCTTATTGGGTAATAAGTTTACCAATTCTAAGATATCCTGAAAGTAGAGGGACTCCTCTGGAAGCGCTGCGATAGGAGTATCTTCTTTTTCGAAGATAATAAATTTCAAATACTTATTCTCCCTTCTAAAGTAATCGGACAAACTGGTAAAAACCAATCGTCTCAACCATCCTTCAAAAGATCCTTGGTATTGATATTGTTCTATCTTTTTGAATACCTTAAGAAAACCATCATTTATTATAGAGATTTGTTGATCTTCATCTTGAGTATATCGCCTACACATGCTCAACATCTTATCAAAGAACAACCTATAGAGTTCTTCTTGACACTTTCGATCATTGGCCTTACAACCTTCGATTATTCGATGATATTTTGAACTACCCTCCACTTAATATTCGTAGAAGATTGAAAGCTCAGAATTTCTAAATCGGATTACAATATCCCCCTTTACCAATTCTCTAATTGGCACTAAATCATATTGACGAAATAAGGTAAAATAAGCTTCACAAAGCTGTGGATTCTCATCTTGGAAATCAAAAGTAATTTGAAGAGGAAGTGAATCATCGATTGACCCATCAGAAACCATATTGATCACATGATTTGAATCACAACCGCTTACACCCATTTTTAGATACAAGCAATCACCATAAATCGAAACTTCAGACACCATGGCCTCATTTTGATCTAAGTCTTGGAATACTTCATCGGATATGATGACTGGTGCACAAGCAGGTAAAGAGATTTCATCACCGTCTAAAGGTTCCTTCTTATCACACGATAAGGCAAAAATGCTAAAAATTAAAAGAAAAATAAATACTCTCATTCTTTATTAAGTTTATCTAATTATTAGTGAATATACAAAAATCGTAATTTCTATTTAATAAGACGTAGCCTAATAAAGAATGGTTGGGGAGTGACTAAAAGAAAATTAAAAAATAATTTTCAAACGTCTACTTTAATGTAGACTAGTTATGAAACTTAAGCAACTAGATTAATCTATTGCACTAAACTCCTAACCATCCGTCATATTCATCCTCTTTTTGAGGAGATATAACAATCTTCTTCGATCTTGTAAAAACGGATATGAAGAAGATCTTCACGTTGTTAAAAAAAATATTCATGGGTTGGGTATTTAATAATGATTTATAATTTACTGCTTTATATATATTAATACGTCTGAAACATCAAAATGGATGCTTCATTAGTCTGATATTCTTCTAAAAAGATAGAAAAATGTAAAATACTGTCATTTACAATACTAATATCGTGCAATATATGTAACATATTACAAAAATAGTTAATATATAAACGAATTATTTTAAATAATTAACTGGGACTATTGCAATTGGCTATTAGACATATGTTGACTCAAACAAGTCACTAATAACGTAAAAATATAGATTAATTATATATACTTCGTAAGATTTCTATCCCTCAATATACTTTTCAATTCTTTTAAAGCTTTATATTCTTCTGGCATTACCTTTTTAAAAGCTTCTTTTACAGCAAAGAATCCGCCTTTTTCCATCTCTGGAGCAACTTCTTTGATCTTAGATTTTACTAGTTTAACATCATGACGAAGCATACCTCTTATTGAAGGAATATCATGCCACTCGCCCTCTACAGCTAAAGTTTTTATAATTTTACCGTCTTGGTCAGTAACTGGTTCTAACAATATTGATTCAAGATTAGATATATTAGGAACAGACTGCAGCTCGCTTTGCGGAAGCTTCCAAATGTCGGGATCGTTCTCTAAATCAGAATTGACTAAAAATATTTCTAATCCTTTTTCATGAAATCTATAAATAATTACTCTAGCGGTATCTAATACACTCATATTCTCTTAATCTTAGCCAAATGTAATAACTAGATCTATAACCGCCAAACATATGTTTTTGTTTACTATAATTCTTTAAACAAAAAACCATCCAGAATATTACTATTATTTCAGTAAATCATTCTTATCAAAATCGATTTCATATATAGTAAACCCAACTTATCACTGCTTCAGAATCAAACATAAAATATAAACAATAAAGTTATTGTAACCTTTTAACTATATGAAGGTTATAAATTTTATCGGGAGGAAAACTTTTCAATGTTTACTATATTTATATTAATAATTAATCACTCAAAGGATAACTCACCTCGCACTACCGTTATTATTCAAAAGAATATGAGCATTTTTTTCGTTTTTGATTTCTAACTAGAGTTTCAATCCCGATTACATATTAAACTTTTTCATATATTTACATATTAAAACGGATACAATAGGTTTGTAACTTGAAGATCATATTTAAGAAATAGACTGTTATCACTTTCAATAAAAAGTACAGATTATCTGTTAATATATAGAAAACTACATATCATGTCTCATTCTCTTTCTCCAGAACAAAAAGTTGCAGTTGATACATTATTGAATCAATCTACTTCAGACATTAAATATTTCGATCTTAACACCGCTTTTAAGTCAGTCTTCTATGCTATTTTAGGATCGATTAATAATCAAAAAAAAGTACTTCTCCATATACCCAATGAAAGTAATATAACTAAAGATATTACAGAATTAATCAATCTATTTTCTCTCGATAATCTAACTATTGAGATTGATAATAAAACTTCGATTCCAGAGTCAGATATTATAACACTTCGATCTGTTGTAAAAAAAGAAGTTGACACAAAACCAATAATAGAAAATATATTAGCATCTGAAAAGCTAAAGACTACACTAGCGAAGACAAAACTTTACTACAATGCATTAGATTCTAAAATACTCACCAACAGTACTTTTAGAAACTTTGCAGCTTCAATTATAATAAACAAAGAAAAAAATAAACTGAGTTCAATCATAGATCTCACTAATTCTAACTTAGAATTAGACCTCAGTTTGCAAGAGTTTTATACATTAAAAAAAGAAATAAATAGAGCATCAGAGTTGTATCAAAAAGAATTTGATCTTTTTGATAGATTAGGCATAGTTAAGGCCAATGTCTGGACGCATGAAAAGAACGAACTCGAAGAATTGAGGCTAGTAATCAAGGCACTTAACGAGGAAGGAAAAGAAATCACTAAAAAATATAATGAAACTTATAATTCATTAAAAGAGAATGCCGTAAGTGATTTAAATGGCAAAATATCACAGCTTCTTTTATCTATAAAAACGCATCAAAAGGAATGTACATCGTACCATATCAATGAGATATATCGGAAACCAATAAAAGGAAATAAGATCTCATTATTTGGCAAGAAAGAACAGCCCCAATCAAATTCAACATATGTAAGTGCATTTGATGAGATTTCAGAAATGATAAGTAAAATCTCAACAGATTGGTTCGAAGGATTACCAGCACCACAAACTGAAGATATTACCTATGATTACATTCATAATTTCTTTTTAAAGAATATAGAAAACGCTCCTATCTATGCTAATAAAATAAAACAACTACTAACTAATTCAATTCATAGGATAAATAGGATAAATACTAAATCCGAAAGTGTAAAAACATTGGACAAAAGACTATCAGATTTCATTTCCAGAATCGACAATTTAGGTATTATCAACCAAGACTTCAATGCTAATGCAATCAGCTTTACTAAGCAAATGCAGATGAGTAAGTACATTTCTGAAGTTCTTGATCAATGCTATAACTTAATAGGACATGAAACACCCTACACCATATGGAAAACTGAGGTTCGTTCGCATAATAAAATAACGAATCGTCTTATTTCCGAACTTAAGAAAGTCCATCAAAATCAATGGAATCATCAATTTGAGATGTGGTATAATGAAAAAATTAAAACGACAATTTTTTCTGACCTATCAATTGATCAACGAAATATTGGGCACATCAAATCTATTAATGAAGAGTTGGCGATGAATAAGGTGCCCGCCCTTATAAACAAATTACAAATTACTAGAATCAACGCTTCAGAAAAATTAAAAGCATCATCGAAGGAAATATACAATACTCTTTTCAAAAAGAAATCACTGAACAATACCACATGGAATGATATAGCCTTGACAGCTAGACCATTTCTTCAAGAATTCTTTCCTATTCATACTAATTCTGACCTAAACCACAATTCAGAATATGATGTAACCATAAGCTTCGGTAGAAGACCGTCTACCGAGACAGTTACAAATTCTGTACACTACATTTCGCCAATACTCCCTGAAGATATTGAAGAAATGAGTGAGTCTAAGGACTTATTCTTATATCTTAATGACTATAAATACAAGTCTACATTAACAGAATTACCTAATACTGAAAAGCTCAAGGCTTCTAAAAAATTAGCGAAATTTATATTATCCTTAAATCAACAAGTAAAAATTTATCAGGTCAGAACAGGCAACATAATATCACTCTTACCACCATCTGATGATTCAGTTTTTGAGAATAAGATGGATCAGTTTGGTATCAAATCAATAGAAACTGTTGGTGCTTTATATGATAAACTGACAGAGAGCATTCTATTTACTAATAGACAACCATATTTGCTCATCAAAGATGAATTGATCAATCCTGAACTACATAAACATCTTTCATGGCAGGCGGACATTTTGCAAACTTTCAAGACCGCAGGGTATAAGATCCTATCTCTAAACACCTACAAACAGCTAATTGATAATGATCTTGCGTTTGAAGAACTGATAAGTCCTTTAATAACAGACTTAAACATAAATAAAAAGGATTACACACAAGATTCAGCTCCTATCAAAAATAATCAAGAATCAAATACTTCTATAAAGGTTTAGGTGAATGATAGACATAAACTTGCATCAATACAAAGATCAACTAAAAATCAAAAAAGAAGGAAAATCAGTTCTTATTTTTGATCAAATCAGGAGGAAGTATATTATACTGCAACCTGAGGAACTAGTGCGCCAACTTCTCATCATTTATCTAATTGAAATTGGATATCCAAAAGAAAAGATTCAGGTTGAAAAAGGACTAAACATTAACGGCTTAAGGCGAAGGTTTGATATAGTGGTGTATGATCAAGCATTTCTTCCATATCTATTGATAGAATGCAAATCACACACAGTTCCTATTTCACAAGATACATTTGATCAGATAGCAAATTATAACCTTGAGCTTCGCGCTCCATATCTTTTAGTATCTAACGGTGTTCAAACATTTTGCTGTGAGTTAAACTTTGAGAATAAAAGTATCAATCACTTATCATACATCCCCCACAATAAGTAGGCTTATTTACACTTCCAAAATCAAACTTTTCAATGAAGTGATTTAAAAATTAACTGTCAAATAATTTATTTCTTCTCATACACATAATTTTGAAAATATGCAGACTATTTTCCTAGCTAACTTTTTTCAAAAAAAAGTAAATAGTCAAATTTTAGGTTCGATTATTTACTTACTCATTCGTTCAAAGGTAACATAATCCTTCATCTCGAAAATCAATAAAATCATTAAAATCTCTCTTTCCAATTACCTTTCAGTATATTACATAATCAAAGTATTTCCATATTTAACTAACTTATTTATTATTTAATATTTTTTGTAGTACTTTTAGTATGCTATGCATCATATAAATAGTGAATTGATTTAGTAGTTGGCTTTATGAAAAACCATAAAAATGAAAAAAACAATACTTTTTCTTTTAGGATTTCTATCCTCATTTCTTTGTATTATAAACGTCCAGTCTCAATGTACCTTAGATGCCAATTCTATTGTTTGCCCACTTGAGAAAATTTTCATATCCTATTCTATCGTAGAAACATACAGTTATGTAACAGTCAGCGCGTTTAATCAAACAGGGAATATAAATATACCTGCACTGATTCAAAATAAAACTAATACCTCTGCAGAGATTATATTTCTAGAACAAGGTAACGCTGAGATTGTAATCCGATATTACGATAACGGGTCCATTGTCGACATTTGCAATCAAAATGTGATGGTTTTTGGAGGCGAACCAATACCAGCATTAGGCATGGTCGGTGATTTCCTCGGTGACCAAGTTACCTGCGAAGCAATAGATATTAACTTTAACATATTACTCAATTGCCTAGGCTGCACGCAGTCGTGGACCATAAATGGACAATCCGTAGATCTCCCAGAAGAAACTTTTGTACTAGAAAACTTCCAATCGATAACGACTTCTATAGCTATTGATTCCTTAGGTGAATACACGCTCTGTCAGAATGTCCTAAAAGCAGACTCTACATGCTATGTCGAAGACTGCGTCCAAATAAGCATAATAGAAATCATAGATATTCCTACATTTGAGATCAGTAACGAAGAAGAAATAACATATTGCTTGGGCTCTGAAATAGAATTTAAAAACACTACTCAGTTAAGTGATAATGTTACTTATCATTGGACTGTTTCATATGATACACTGATATGGAATTACTATAATGAAGATTTAAATTTCACTTTTGATTTTCCTGGTGAATATTTGATTACGCTAGAATATACTTTATCCAGTAATTCTAGTTGTTCTTCTCCTCCTACTTCAGTTGTGGTTAATCTTTCTGACTCACCAAGCCTGCTCATATCTTGTGATGGACAATTGTGTTTCGATAATGAAATCACATATCGAGCACCGATCAATTGCTCAGATTATGAGTGGATAATTGATACAAACTTAGCAACGATCCTAAATCAGGAAGACTCTATAATCACTATAAAATGGAATGAGGTTTCCGAGTATACTGAAACAAAATTGGTTCTCCTTCTTAATGACTGTGAGAAAGATGTATGTCAAGAACTGTCAAGAAAGATTTCACTTTTTCCTTCTGAAATAACAATCGAAGGTGCATTAGATCTTTGTAATAATGGAGAATTCACCTATACAACCGACTATATCCCTGAAGCGGAGTATTTGTGGAAGATTGAAATTATTGATAGTATATCTGGAGTAACACCTAAGATTAAATCCCTACAAGATAATAATGTCACCATAGATATATTTTCATTTGTAGGAGAGTTCAACATAACTGCAACTGCATATATTGAAGACAGAGGTTGCGAAGTTTCTACTTTCCAAAAAATAAGAAGATTCAACTTTGTCTATAATGATAATCTATGCCGAGAAGATTTATTTAAAGTAGAATTTCTACCTAAGATTGATGAAGACATATTATGGACTGTTGCCAATGAAGAAGGCACTTTTTTCAAAGAAGAGGTAAAATCAGGACTTAGCAGTTTTTTAGCCTTTGGATTTCCAACTGGAGGAATCTATACCGTAACCGCTGCCATTCCATCTCTTGACTTCACTTGTGAATCGGCACTAACATTTGAGGTATTAGAAACACCCACATTAGATCTTTCAGGACCTCTTTCTGTTTGTGTAGGCGAAGAATATACTTATACTTTGCAGGATTTAGGCGCAAATGATGTTGTACTTTGGGAGGTTTTTCAAAATGGGATGTTCACCGATTTCACTGCTCAAGAAATTAATGTAACATGGCTAGAAGGTGGAGCTCCATATCTGATTAGAGTCACAAGAAGCACAGAATCATCCCCCGGTCAGATATGCGAATCTGATGATCTTCTTTTCACAATAAATGTAATAGACTCCAATTCTCTTTCAATCACTGGTGAAGAAGTTGTCTGTTATGATGCGGTTTCTTCATATAAAATGTCTATCCCTGGGGTATACGAATGGACTATAGAACCGCCTTATATGGGGACAATTATTGGAGGTGACAGCTCCGACAGTATTGCTATTCAGTGGCACTATGCTCCTGGTGTAGAAAGTGCAATTTTGAGTTATATAACAGAAGTATGTGACGAACAGATTGTAGCTGAATTAGAAGTAATGTTTGCCCCATTCCAACCAATAATAAATTTACCTGATTCTATTTGTCAAAATCAAAGATTAAAAATCGAAGTAGCAAATCTAATAAATTATGATATAATTGAATATTATATTAATGGAGAGTTAGTTGCAGAAGATAGGCCTAGTTATTTTTATACATTCAATGAGGTTGGCTGGATTGATGTACAAATCAAAATTTTAAACCCAAACGACTGTCCAGGTATTTCAGATACTACCATTCAGATTTATGTAGGTTCCGCACCAGAATTCGATTTCGAATATTCTGGCCCAACAGTTCAGTGTCCTCAAGATTCTTTCGAAACTATAGTGGCAACAGTAAACCTACAAGATGAACAACACTATTATCAGTGGGTATTAGATGGTGATATTATCAAGCAAGGATTCGGCAACCTAAAACTATATAGCTGTTTAGTCACTAGGGAAATGATTCTAATCAACAATGGATTAAATCTAACCATAACTGCACCAAACGGATGTAAGACCTTAAAAAAAATACCTCTTAATTACTCCTGCGATCCACCTCCAATGCTGTGTAAATGTAAAGAAGAAGTTGATGCCTCAATAGATTACATCATTAGACACGAATGTAACCTTATCTCATTTGGAGGATCATTGGATTTTAGTACAGTGCTTTATGCAGAGTGGAGGATTCCTCAAGGAGACACAATAACATCCATTCCTATAAATAGTGAAGCGGATCTTACTCAAGATTCATTATATTTTACTTATGGTCTTACTGTCGGTGATGTAGCCTTGCGTGTACTTTGTGATGGTCAAATCAGAATAGAAGATGGAACATACCAAGATACGATTTGTGACTTTATAAAAGATGGAGTAAACTTTCCATTATTCTACCCTCAAGTTATTGTTACATACATTTGTAACGATGACTTAAACTTTGACATTACATTTACTAATAGAAGGTACCCTACCTCTCCACCTGAGAATGAATACACTTTAGATTGGACAATAAACGGAATGTCTTATACTGGTGAAGAAGTTGAAATTTTAAATTTGCCTGCAGATATTGACATCACTATCTCATTAACACAATGTACATTAGACGAATCTTATTGTTGCACCAAAGATTACACCCTAAGCTCTCCACAGCCATTTGATCCACAAATTATATTGCCAAATGGAACTTGCGAAAATGAACTATGGCTATTTACTGTAGATCTTAACCCAATGTCCATTCAGTCTATCTTTTGGAACTTTGGTGATGGATCAGGAAGTACTTTAGCGACAACAGAGAAAGGATATGATAATACGGATAAACAGACCGTTAGTGTGATCGTGACAAATGATCTTGGCTGTACTGCATATGACACAATCACGATTAAATCTTTTGAAAACTTGATTGATGGCCTCATAGATTTCTCTGATTCCCCCTGTGAATCTGA
>JBLHWH010000181.1:0-12928 GCA_047628935.1 Halioglobus sp.
TGATCCTCAACTGTCTTTGTACTATCACAGAAAGTTAAAAGAGGGTAAGCCGTATGGGGTAGTCGCTAATGCTATAAAGAACAAGTTAATTCATAGAGCTTTTGCTGTAATTGAACGCCAAACTCCGAATGTTAAAATTTTAAGTTATGTATAGAATGTTTTTAGAATATATATTTGGTTATACGTAGAAATTCAAAATGTCGTTTTTGCGAAACTGCTTTAATCGCTAAATGGGTAAATTACTTTGACATGTATTCTTAATATGGTCAACATTATAAAGCGATTTAGCAATTCGAGCGATTCTGCTATTAAGCAAATTCATTTTAACGTAGCACTATTCAATCTGTGAATTCCCCGATGCTTGTGTTGGGGTCAATAAAAAGATGTTTTGAAAAAATGCCTCGTTCTAAAAAATCCAGTTTCCGATCCTTTAGGGCAAAAAAAATTTGGCGAATGCCACGATGGCTTGCCTCGGGGTGGTCGAAATTTGGGATTTTTTACTTCATTAAAAACGATATTTTGAAATGGACTTCAAATGAAAAAACATCTTTAAAAATAAATAACAATTCGATTTAAAAAAGAATCACGCGTGATTTAAACCTTATTTGATTAGGTTTGTTTAAAAGAAATCGATAACAGTTAAACAATTCAGTTTTTCGGGAAAAGAAAAAAGCATGATAAAAGTAGGAGATAAAATACCAGATTTTTCGTCAACAACAGAAAACGGAACTGTTGTAACACCTGAAACAATGAAGGGTACAAAGCATATATTGTTTTTTTATCCAAAAGATGATTCTCCAGGGTGTACAAAAGAAGCATGTAGTATCAGAGATAATTATAAGTACTTCACGATAAATGACTATGTAGTATATGGTGTAAGTCCAGACAAAGAGAAAAAGCATCAAAAATTCATAGATAAATTCGAATTCCAATTTTCACTATTGGCAGATGTTGAGAAAGAAATGATCAATGCTTTTGGTTTATGGGGACCCAAAAAATTTATGGGTAGAGAAATAGTAGGTGTTTATAGAACAACGGTTGTCGTAGGTGAAGATGGAATTGTAACCAACATAATAGATAAGGTAAAAACGAAAGAACATGGTGCACAGCTCATTGAAGAGTTGAAGCTTACTAAAACTAGGTCTTTGGTGAGCTAGAATAGATAGAAATAAATACAGCTGCCATTCTCATAATAAATGGAATGTCATTGCTCATATAGTCTTCTATTAACCAATCTCTGGCATCTCCTTCTCTTTCGGTAAAGATGAAAAGGTCGCCTTTGTTGGATTCTCTTACTTCCCATTGATCTAAAGTATTACCATATTTAGATTTTATAGTAAATTGTCTATCATCAAGTTTAATTTTCCATTGAGTCGGATCGTTAGGCCATGTTCTTATTATAGTCACAACTTCTCCGTCCTGCCTTAATTCCCAAAAAGCGGGATTATTGGCAAACTTTTGCACGATCTCTCCATCAAACTCTCCAATCGAATACTGCCAAGCAGTAAAATCATCCCCTAATCCCCAGGTCAATCCCAATTTACCAGTTATAAAAGTCGTAGAGTCCATTTCCAGTTCTACATTCCATTCTCTAAAAGAATCATCATTTTCTGTATTAAAAGCAACAATATATTGAGCATCGAGCTGACTAAGAAATAGGAATGAAATTAGGAATATGAAAATTTTCTTCATCAAAATATAAACAGTGATTAAGAAGGAAAGGTAACAAAAAAAACATATTTCGGTTGTGCTCCAAAGATAAGTATCATAAAGAATTACAAAATGATTTCCAAGAGGGAATATTATGTTTTAGCTTATCTTGATTTTCTGATTTGAAAAGCGATTATGTTTTTTGGTATTTTGTGATAGACAATTTCAAAGAAGTCCCATGTGCATTTTTGATATCAAGGTTGGCACTTAATTTCTTTAAAGGCAAAAATCATTTGATTTCCAAAAGAATCGATGTCTTCATCAATATTGCTCGATTCTAATCTATCGCCATTGTTACTTACGATAAGGTCTAATTATTTTTCCTATTCGTGAAGCGATATTGTTAACAGACATATTTGTTTCATTTCTAAGTGTTTTTGATTGATACAAATATGGTAAGCCTGGTTCACCTATCTGCTCATCTGTTCGGGTGATATTACTTTGCAATTATGAAATTGTAAATAAAAAGAAAGGGAATTCTGAAGTCCTGAAAACCCTAAAATTTTATAAAGGAGGCGCAGCCTTTATAAATAAGATGTCACCCAATAAACTCATCTTCAACTTGATCAACAGCTATGTAACCAAAGCCTCTAATGAAAACTCTTGTGATTGAAAATACCTGTTGGATAACAATGCCAAAAATGACAATGAGCCAAGATGGTGCGCCCCTATCTCCCATAATCATATAGTATAAGAATGCTAGTAGTATATGTATTCCTAAAAGCAAATAGCCAATAGATAACAACTCGATTAAATGATTTTTTACAAAGGTAAAGCCGGTCTTAATTGACTTCCAAAAGGAAATGCCATTGATGTGACTATATCTTGTAGAAATACTAAAACCCCATACAAGGACCACCCATAATGAAAATCCAACTGCTAAAGCCATCAATGAAAATACAAACGGCTTTTCAGATGAAAATGTAGTTAAAGGATCTCCTACAATAGCTTTATATGGTAATCCAACTACAACTACAAATAATATTATCAAAACTATAGAAAACAAAGCAACTCCAAAAAATGGAAGTAAATATTTAGCTCCGTTTTTTATTTGAGACTTGAATCCTACTTCTCCTCTTTTGATATTGAATAATAAACCACCTTGAAGCAAAATGCTTATTATTAAGTAACATGGAATTAGGATTGTGACCCAAGATATAATACCAGAGAATACTTCATCATTACTGTTGACCATATCCATAATAACAGTACGATCAAACCCTAAAGCTAGATGTTCTAAAGCCATTGATTGCCCTAGATTATCATCTACAGTGCAATAGAATATACATCCAATTAGAAAACCAAAAATCAACTGACATATATAAATACATATCACCTCACTTTTGTGAGTCAACGTTCTGTTCCATATATGTTTAAGTCGTTGTAACATTCAATTTAATTAAATCACTTCAAAATAAAAAACTTGCATATTCTAAGATAGTCTGCATCCAATTAGTCGATTTAGCTGCATACTTTATGATAGGCTTTTTATCAGGATCATAGGTAAGACTATTGTTGTTGAAGTTGATGTCAAGAAAGATTTTGTTTTGAGGATCGATATTAACAGCTGTAATTTTATTTTCTGGTTTAAATTCATAAGTTTTTTCACCTTGGGCACCGTCCCATTTTACCAATTCTTTTATATTATTTTCATAAGTAACCTCTATGTGAACTGGAAATTTTAAACCTCCGTTTTGAGTAACTATAAACTGCGAATCGTAGCCATTTTCTGTCTGAATATTTTCAATACTCAGTACTTCATAATCGCATATTTCAGTTCCATGAAGACATTGATCAAAAAAATGATCGAGATCAAAACCTTTATATACATCTGAAAGTACCTCAGTAGCTACCCTTCTGAAATCAGCTTCTTTTGGATGTTTGAATTTGTAGGTTTCATAATAAGTCTGGATGACTTTATCCATAGCAGGGCGACCGACTAATCCTTCAAGTGTTTTGAGCATTGACGAGGTCTTAGCATAAATCAATCCTTTGTACGGACCTTTTATTTCCCATCCAGGTTTGGCGATCGGGCCGAGTTGACTATGATCTAGTTTTGTGTATTCAAGTCTAGAGTTTTCCGCATTGCCTGATCGAAATCCAAGTAAATTATAAAATGATGATTTGTCACCATGAAAATGATCAGTGATCCGATCTTCAAAGTAGGTTACAAAACCTTCGTCGAGCCATGCTTCTTCTTTCTCATTGGATGCTAGTGTGGCCATAAAATACATATGAGCAAACTCATGGATAACCAGCGACTCTACCGATCTTATACTCTTTGGGATTCCATAGAATGATGCTGCAGTAATCATCATAGGATATTCCATGAATCCACTATTGAGCGCATGCACCGGTGGATCTACAATAGTTATTTTTGGGTAAGGATAAGGACCAACATTTTCATTCATGTATTCAAGTCCATGTTCGATTGCTTGACGATATCTATCTGCGAACGCACAATGCTCAGGCGGCATCAGAATCTCAATATCTACACCTTGAAAGCTAGATTTGTAAACGTCAAATTCTGAATAGACAACAAATCCAAAGTCAATGATGTCGTGTGCTTGGAATTCTACTATTTGTTTACCCTTATCTTTTGTTTCAGAAGTTCTACATCCTGATCCTCCAATCTGTAAATGATCAGAAGCAGAAATCGTCACATTATAATCCCCAAAGTCAGCAAAAAATTCAGTGCCTGGAACAAACTGATGACTGTTCCATCCCCAGATCCCGTGCTTGTCTTGTTCGTAAACGCATACTTGTGGAAACCAATGTACAAAAAGAAAAAAGTCCTTCTGGCTGTATCCTGATCGAGCAATAGTCTTAGGCATTTTGGTAGTGAAGTCAATTTCATATGTACCAGTTTCTCCAGGAAGAAGTGGTTGTTCAAGAGGTATCTCTATGATCGATTGATCATTTGTATTTCCATCATTAGGTTGGATATATTGTGCTGAGGTTACAAGATTGACTCCATCGATATTCAACATTTTATCAATAGATATGTGTCCCCATTCTTCAGCGGTACGATCTGCTATGTCTCTACCAAATATTTTGCCTCCACTGTTCCTCAAGTAACTCGATTTCATATCCTTGAACGCATTCATATACATATAAAAGCGCAAAGATTTAATGGTATCAGGAGACGTGTTTTTCCATCGTAATGTTTGATGACAATTAGCAATTTTTCCTTTATGGTCAAGATTTACAGTAATATCGTAATTGGCTATTTTTGGAGATTGGGTTTTATTATATTCAGAATCACACTGCGCAGGTAGTAGCGAGTGGATGAAAAGTAGACATAATATGTAGCTCAATCGGATCAAATGATATCGTTTGGGGTAAAACTATTGAATCTGCATCAATTATATTGTTTATCGATAGATTTCATTTATTTTGTTGACATTGAACAAACAAATCTGAAGATTATCAACACAAAATTGCCAATATTTATCAATTGTGATATGGGAGAATGGGATGCACCTCATCTTATAAATCAGGATCATCTTATTATGCCATACATAGATCTCTGCAATATTGCTTGCGGTGGCCATGCGGGCTCTGAGGAAATCATGGTACATACCATCGAGTTAGCCATAGAACATGAAGTTGAAATCGGAGCACACCCCGGATATGAGGATAAGACAAACTTTGGAAGGCAGTATGTTGAAATGAGAGAGACAGATTTAAAAGATCTTCTGCGTTCTCAAATTGATCTGTTTTTGAATTCTGCAGATAAGGTGGGTGTATTACCGTATCATGTCAAACCTCATGGTTCATTGTATCATGCATGTAACCATAGAGAAATAGAAATGAACATCTTGATAGATATTGTAAAACAAGAATATTCATATCTCACATTGTTAGTTTTTCCAAATAGCATACTTCATAGAAAGGCAGAAGTTGAACAATTGAATATCATGGCTGAATCCTTTATCGATAGATCGTACACTAAAAACCTAAAATTAGTGTCTAGAAATGAAGATGGGGCAGTTATAAGTTCAGTTAAAAAAGCAAGAGAACAATTTGAGAGTCTGTCAAATGGAAAGATTGTTACCCATGAAGGGTTTACTGAAGAATTAATTTCGCAGACCTCCTGTGTTCATGGAGATAACCCAAATGTCTTTGAAATACTAGAAGCTATAAATTCATGAGCAAATTCTTATTACAGATCCGCCAAATGGGAGAAAAAGCTATTCTTATAGAATGGCCACAAAGAATAGATGAAGCTATTTTGGAAGATATTATTTCGTTTAAGAATTTGGTTTTGGAAAATCAAGGTAATAAGCTAGATAACCACACACCAGCATATTGTTCATTGCTATTGCTGTATTCCCAAAAGATCAATTTCGAAGAATCGAGAAGAGAATTATTACTACTGTATCAAAAGAATAATATTTCCAATGAAACAGAATCAACGGAGTGGCATATCCCAGTATGCTACCATCCTTCTCTAGCTGTGGATTTAGACTCTTTTACAGCCAATAATATTAGCCATAGCGAGTTGGTACATTTACATACAAGTGGAAATTACAGAATACACATGATTGGTTTTTTGCCAGGATTTCTTTATCTAGGAGGATTGCCAAAACGACTTCATCTTCCAAGAAGAGCCACTCCTAATCTTAAAACACCCAAAGGTGCAATAGCCATCGGGGGACAACAGACAGGAATCTATCCCATGGAAAGCCCAGGAGGGTGGCATGTCATTGGGCAAACTCCTCTAAGTTTATTTGACATAAATTTAGAAAATCCAACGCCAATTCGTCACGGAGATCGAATTAAGTTTTATGAGATTGATTTGGAGGCATACAATATATTGAGATAGGAACATTTGTCTTTTCAAGTGTGGAAATCATCATACTAGAATTAATCAATTAATCAATTCAACAATTCGACAATTCAATAATTAGAAGAACACACAATCTTTTCTGTTAGAAAAGGATGTTACCTTTGCGGGCATTAAATGATCGAATAGAAATGGGTAGAAGAAACAAGCTGAAAAAGTTTAACGAATTACTATCGTTTACGAATGTATATGAAAACTATGATCCTACGGATCCTAAGTTGATGGTTAATGAAACTACTGAAGTAGACTTGAAAGGAAAGTGGAGATCAGATCATTTCAAAAATGAGAATCCGTTAGTCTTAGAACTTGCATGTGGAAGAGGGGAATATACACTTGCATTGGGAGAGGCCAATCCTGATGTCAACTACACGGGACTCGATGTAAAAGGAGCTAGAATATGGCAAGGAGCAACTAGAGCGATAGATCAAGAGTTGAATAATGTGGCGTTTCTCAGAACAAGAATAGAACAAATAGGCCTCTTTTTTGGAGAGAATGAAGTGGACGAAATTTGGATTACTTTTCCTGATCCATTTCTTAGAGGAAGCAAAGAAAACAGAAGGCTGACTTCACTACCGTTTTTGGAGAGATTCAGGCCGATACTAAAAGCTGGAGGAATAATAAATCTTAAGACTGACGATCCTACTTTGTATGAATTTACGCAAGAAACTTTTGCTGCTTGTGACTTCTTGGATGTGATCTATGATAGAGATGATATCTATAATCAGCCTTTGGACTTTCCTGAGTTGGAGTACAAAACATATTATGAAAAAATGCATTTAGAAAAGGGCAGAAAGATCAAATTTATACAAGCAAAATTGAAAAAGTAAGGTGTCATGGATATAGCAATATTTACATTTAATGATTTTTCGGAGAATACCTATTTAATATATGATGATAGTGGTGAATGTGTTATTTTTGACCCAGGATGCAACAACGAAGAAGAGCGAAAGACGTTAATAGATGTTATAGAGTCTAACAGTCTCAAACCCGTAAAATTAATCAATACACACTGTCATATCGATCATGTATTGGGCAATAAGTTTGTCTCAGAAAAGTACAATCTCCATTTAATAAGTCATGAAGGAGAGAAGCAAGTGCTTGCTATGCAACCACAAGTAAGTTCTATGTATGGTATTTCATACGATCCAAGTCCAGAGATTACTGAGACCTTAGCGGATGGAGATATTGTAAAGTTTGGGAACACTGAATTGAAGGTACTATTCACACCAGGGCATTCGCCAGCGTCTATATCTTTCTATTGTGCTGAAGCAGGTGTTGTGATTGGTGGGGATGTGTTATTTCAAGGTAGTATAGGTAGAACAGATCTTCCTGGCGGCAATTTTGATACATTAGCCAATAGTATCCGAACTAAGTTTTATACACTTCCAGATGAGACTGTTGTCTTTTGTGGTCATGGACCATCTACTACTGTTGGCGAGGAGAAGAAGAACAATGCATTTGTGAAAGGTTGAAAGGAATTGATGAATTATTGAATTTTCGAAATGTTGAATATAAACCAGTAATATTGGTTCAGGACTTTGAATTCTTGATGCTAACTTTGATGCCAAAATTAGATTAGCTTTTATTTTTTTATGTATGAATAAAGGTTCATTGGCAAGCAAAAGTAATCTTGTTTACTGCATCATATTATTAGATTTTTCAGATTGTGGGAAGACAAATAATGCTATTAGAAGACTTGATTAGAACTCTAAACCCCAAGGGGGTGTAATTTCTATAGCGATGGGTTTTAACCCATCGTATTTGATTTGATAAGTATTCGAGTCCTGTAGGGACGACATTATAGAAAACGTCAAAATAGGTGATAGATAGATCCTTTTTGCTTGCTTACGTGTATTTAGCTAACCTTTTGCTATCTTGAACAATATTCACCTTGTATAAAAAGTAACAACCGTGAAGCCTGTATTTCACCCTGATACAATAATGAATCTAAAAGGAATGATCGATGCTGTAATGCAATCAGATCAAGGCACAATTAATATATCGGAGACCATAGATGACTTAGAAAGATCACTCAAATCCTACAAAGACAATAAAGAAAATAAGATCTTTCTATTTGGGTCGGGAGCTTTGGTTATTATTTTTGCATTAATCCTTATGTACATAGGGGAGGCTTCTTGGCCATTGATGTTTATTGTCGTTTGGATCGGGGGATTCATGTATTACAGAGTGAATGAAAAAGGTCTAGAACTAGATACACTACAAAAAAAGAGCTTGATCAATCAGCTAAGTCCGATTCCAAAAATGGATTACCTCATCAGCGGTATAGATCTTAAGATCGGGAGAAAAGAAGTGCTCAAAGGATACCTGTCTCTAATGTTGTCTTCTGCAGCCATGATGGCCCATCATTTATTTGTAGATTCTTCTGTGACAATCAATATGTTTCTCCTCATCGGAGCTATTATCGCTTCTTATTTCTTTTGGAATAATTTCTATAAAGACGATATCTCAGAGCTAAGTAGGATTAAAGAGCAAATTCAAGAATTGAAGAATCAGCTGATTTTAGGGCGGGTTTATGATTAGGATGTGTGATAGGAGCTATTTGGCTTCACTAGACCTTCATTTTGGTAATCATAGTTTGATCGATGTCACAGACATCGACCATCTAGGTATTCATTTCGTCATTAAATGTAGGATCAAACTCAAGCACAAGTGGCATATTGTCCAATACACTACTATAAGGTGATGCAGCTACATAATTCCATGCATTATTTAGGTGGTAGTAGCACATTATCTTTTTGGAATCATAGGATCCAATATTTATATCAGTCTCAAAATACGGAGTCGCATCTTTAGTAACAAGACGATCGCTAGATATATCATAAATGTCTTCATCAACTTCTATCAGTCTAAGTTGATTATTAAAATTAAAAGTTAATAGATCTATGCTAGCTGGAGATTCTTTATACACAGAAGTTTTACAGCCAGAAACATTCTCAGGACATTGACTATATAAGCTGAGAGTACTAAATAAGAATAAAAATAAATAAGGTATCTTCTTCATGTTGTTATAATATTATAATTGATTGACTAAATGTATTTTTTTCTGTTGCTATTGAAACGATTTTCGGTCCAGAGGTTAGTGAGGTTGTAGGAACGATTATATCACCTCTAACTGATATAATTTCAGTATACTCTACCTGCCCTCTATAGTCATATATGGTCATCAGTTTATCGTTAGCTGATCTTAATTCTTCATTCATTTTGATGGTCACTTCTTGTCCTCTTCTACAGGGATTAGGATAAACTTCAAGGTCAGATGCGGTGAGTAGGTTATTCACAGATGTGATACTCTCGAAGATATCCCCTTTCACTTCGAGGATCATATTGTATGGTTGATTTGGATCTTCTAACTCATAACCAAAAAGGTTTGGTTTATATGGAATATTTGGATAACCACGACATTCCACAAAAATCAAATAATGATCATCTCCAAGTTGTTGGAAATCATAGATTTTATCAAAAACACCAAAAGGTATAGGTTCAGATAAAATTTTTCCCTCTGAATCGTAATGTACTATAAGGCTCTGAGATTTACCAAATTGTGAATATTCATTTAAGTATAGAACACCATCAACGTAGGTAGTATCCAAGTGAAGTATGGCACACAGTGTCTCTCCATTATAAACTCTATTCGCTCCAAAAGCAATAGATATTCCATCATTAATATCATCACTATTAGAGTAGTATGTTTTATGCCATTTTAGATTCATTTCATTATCAAATGAAAATAAAAGACCTGTACTTAATTTATCTTCGAATATTTCAATTTGTTGCTCTCCTACATATATACCATTTGATGAAACATCTATACCACTAACATAGAAAGATCCATCATCCTCTATCTCTGTATACTTGAAAGCATTATCACCAACATTTCTTAAGTGGACATGATTGATATAATCACCATCCGAAGTAAACTTAGCAAATACCAGATTATAAAATTCTAATTCTAAGTTACCATAGTTGGATGGATCTAGTTCTACTCCTTCATAAGAGAACGGCCCACTGACCTCTACCTCTACCATGACCGTACCGTCATCCAGCACCTTAATCTTTCGTACTGTATCTTCACGCTCTAGCGAGCCAGTATATCTCGTCCATAATAACTCTCCCGTCCGCCAATTCACTTTCTGCAGAACTGTAGTGAATTGGATAAAATCATCTACTAGATGGTGTAAGGTATCTCCAAACATCACTAATCCATCAAACTGAAATGTGGTACCTACGTATAGATAATCTCCATCTAATTCTAACGCAGTCTCATACCAACTATCAAAATCTAAAATAACATTATATAGCAATGTATCATTTCGCTTATCGTAAACTGAAATATATTTATTAGTAATATCACCTACTATTGTATCCCCATCGTAGATTGTGTTATCGTAAGATAATGCAACAGCACTATGCGCAGTGGCTATTAAATCCCCATCAATTGATATTTCTATATCTGACCGATAATTAATTATTGTATTATCTGTAATACCCTCTCCTGGAGTATACTCTAATATTACTGTACCTCTTGAAGGCAATGCTCCTTCGTAAAATGAAAACTCTTTGATAGGATCGATATCAAAATATTCAGCATAGACAATATGAAAATTAGGACTGCATCTATCAATTTGCATATAAAACCTACCATTATCATCTATCAAATCATCAGCTCTGTAAAATCCACTTTTCAACCCTGTCTCTGGGTCTTCTTTTCGAGTTTCGAGAATCAGGGCATTCACTATTTCTTGGGAGATCGACATATACGGTAGGCATGTCATGATAGTGAGTATGACTAGTGATATGTATGGCATGTAGGTTTGTTTTTTCATTTGTTATTTATAGTTCACAATTGATTCAAGATTCTGGTAGTAGGGCAGTTGTTAATGCAGCTTCAGTTGGCATTAGCGTTACTATCTGTAATATTCAATCATATTGCTCATTGATAATGATATCTTCTTCATGTTGTTATAATATTATAATTGATTGACTAAATGTATTTTTTTCTGTCGCTATTGAAACGATTTTCGGTCCAGAGGTTAGAGAGGTTGTAGGTATGATTATATCATCTCTGACTGATATAATTTCAGTATACTCTACCTGCCCCTTATAGTCATATATGGTCAACACTTTATAAGCAGCAGATGCCAAGTCATCATTCATTTTGATGGTCATATCATGACCTCGGAGACAAGGGTTGGGGTAGACTTCTAAATCTGATGAATAAAGTAACTCATTGATCGATGTTATACTCTCAAATATATCACCCTTCACTTCTAAGATCATATTATAAGGTTCGTTGGGATCCTCTAGTTCATATCCAAATAGATCAGGCTTAAAAGGTATCCCAGAAACACCTCGACAATCTACAAAAAACAAAAAATGATCTTCTCCTAGTTGTTGAAAATCATGAATTCGATCGAGAACACCGAAAGGGATGGGCTCAGATAATAGATTGCCATCAGAATCATAGTGTAATATTAAGTTTTGCGATCTATTCCAATCACCATATTCATTAATATAAATTTCACCATCAACATATGTACTATCCAAGTGCAAAACTGCGCAGAGCGTTTCACCATTATCTATTTCATTGGCTCCAAAAGCAACAGATACACCGTTACTTAGCCCATCACTATTTGCATAGTAGGTTTTATGCCATTTCAGATTCATATCCTTGTCAAAAGTAAGGAGTATTCCAGTGCTTAACTTATCATCAAATATCTCTATCTCTTGCTCGCCTGCGTAAATACCAATATCTGTCTTGGCGATACCACTAGCATAGAAACTACCATCCTCCTCTATCTCTGTATATTTAAAGGTATTATCACCAGGACTTCTAAGGTGTACATGGTTGATATAATCACCATCTGAAGTGAACTTAGCAAAGACTAGGTTATAAAAATCTACTTCAGAATTGCTATAGTTAGGTGGATCTAACTCCACCCCTTCATATGAAAACGGGCCACTGACCTCAATCTCTACCATCACAGTGCCATCATCTAGCACCTTAATCTTTCTCACTGTATCCTCTCTCTCAAGTGATCCAGTATATCTAGTCCAAACCAATGCTCCTGTGCGCCAATTCACCTTTTGTAGTACAGTGGTGAATTGTATGAAATCATCTACTAAATGATGTAAGGTATCACCAAACATGACTATTCCATCATACTGAAATGTAGTCCCAACATATAGGTAATCACCATCTAACTCTAATGCTGTCTCATACCAAGCAGGCCAAATGACTTGATGATTGTATAATAATGTATCATGTAATTTATCATATACACTGATAAACTTGTAGGTAGTAATATCTTGAATAGTATCTCCTATATAAATCTTATTATCAAAACTAAC
>JBLHWH010000182.1:0-12887 GCA_047628935.1 Halioglobus sp.
TTTACTTTTTGTCGCTTTTTCTTTCCCCAGCGCCCTTTGTCCTAGGACAAAGGGCGCTGGGGAAAGAAAAATTAACTAACAACGTGGTGAAACTTTACATTTTTATAATATTCTTGGAAACGTATCAGAATTGATTGATGGTGAAAATCAATGCGTGGGGGGCAGTATCAGTGACAAAACATCGGATATTTTAAAATTGGAAATCAATGGTTGCAAAATTCCAAATAAACTTGTAGGGTTCAGATGTCTTTCTAAGTGGGTGAAAATTTAAACTGTAGTAGGGGTGTCCTTCATCTAAAAAGACCTTTTCCATTAAAAAAACCGTTAGTTCTGCAATCAAAAGTTTGATTTTTCTATTTTGTAGATTGATTCTAGTTATCAATTAACGATTATATGATATTACGTTCAATATTCTTATTTGTTTTTCTCTCTGTCACAGCTGCTATGATTGGCCAGAGTATCAATACCGAATTCGGCAAAAATCGTGTACAACACCATGATGACTTCAATAATTGGAACAGATATGAGACAGATAATTTTATCACGTATTGGTATGGGAAAGGACGAAATATAGCAGAACCGGTCATCCAAATAGCGGAACTGAATCACGACGAAATTCAAAACATACTAGAACACCGAATTAATGATAAAATCGAAATCATTGTCTATACGGATATCACAGATCTCAAACAAAGTAACATTGGCGTCGAAGACTTATTCAGCTCAAAAGCCGGAACGACGACCATCGTGGGAAGTAAGATGTTCGTCTATTTTGATGGAAACCATAACAATCTCGAGTTTCAGATCAGGGAAGGAATCGCATCTGTCTATCTCAGTGCTATGCTTTTTGGGGATAATTTCCAAGAAATAGTCCAGAATGCTGTCCTTTTGGATCTACCAGAGTGGTATAAAGAAGGCATCATATCTTACTGTGGAGCATACTGGGACCATCTCCGAGATGACGAATTAAGAGACATCCTCTACCAAAATGAAAAGTATAAAGACTTCAAAAAACTAGCTGAAGATTATCCGAGAATTGCAGGTCACTCTATGTGGTTTTATCTTGATCAAAACTATGGTAAGTCGAGCATTTCTAATCTGCTCTACCTTACGAGAATAACTAGAAACCTAAATAATGCACTGCTCTACGTATTCAGCAATGATATAGATGCTATTTCAGAAGATTGGGCCAACTATTACGAACAGCATTTCAACAAAGAGATTAATAAGTTCACAGAAGATGATGAAGCCTACAAACTAGATCTCAAAAACAGAGATTATGTTCCTGTGAGTAATTTTAAAATATCCAATGATGGTCAAACACTAGCTTATGCCTATAACGAAATAGGAAAATACAAAGTGAGGGTCAAGGACTTAAAGACAGGAGAAGAAAAAACGATCTTCAAATATGGTCACAAGAATGCTATACAAGCTACTGATTATGATTACCCACTTATTTCTTGGCATCCTAACGGACGAGAGCTATCAATCATATACGAACATAAGGACGTACTCAAACTGAGAAAATACAACCTTGATTTAGATGAATATATAGAGCAATTACTCCCTCCTGACATCCAACGCGTATTCTCTATAAGCTATCTCGACGATTTGAAGTATATCTTCTCCGCCAATACTAATGGATACTCTGACCTATACCTGTACAACTCAAAAAACAGACAATACAAGGCTATAACCAACGATTTTTATGACGACCTGGATGCTGAAGTAGTAGAGTTAGACGGTAAAGAAGGAATACTCTTCAGCTCCAATAGAAAGCGGGACCACATCTTCACACTAGAGTATGATACGATACTTCCTACTGGGCAATATGATCTGTTTTTTTATGATCTAGAAGCGGACGATCAGAGTGTAAAAAGGCTTACTAAAACTGATAACATAGACGAAAGGTATCCGCACCAAATAAGTAAAAATAAGGTCGCTTATCTCAGTTCTGAAAACGGAATTACGAATAGGTATGTAGTCTCTACGGTAGATCCATCAAGCTACTATTCTGTATCCAATAAGGATAGGAATATAATCCGTCATCATGCTATTCCTGGCAGTGAATTGCACGCATATACCTATTATAAGGGTGGTTCTTATGATGTGTACATTGAGAATGTGGACTGGGACAAACCCGTCATTACATTTAACACTCGATACAACAACCGAGAATATACCGAAGATATAAACACTGAGAAAACCGATGAAGTCTTTATACCATATGCTCCTGAAAATCTTGAAGAAGAAATGCAAGATGGGTATTTATTCCAGACAAAATTTGAAGATCCAGAAAAACTTGAGCCTATCACTAAAAGAGGAGAAGTAAGAAAAAATAACGCTTCTATTTTTAGTTCTATAATTGTGGATGAAAAAGAAAACGAAGGAAAGGAATTAACCGAATTTATTTATTCTAGAGTAACCGCTTCACAACTAAAATTCAGATTGGACAATTTCACCACAAAACTCGATAATGAAGTGCTTTTTGAAGGATTAGAAAGTTTTACTGGGAATAGTGAAGAGTTATTAACCAACCCTATGGGCTTCTTGATGAAAGGGACAATGAAAGATGTCTTCGAAGACTATATCCTAGAAGCAGGAGCTAGATATCCACTTTCATTTAACGGATCAGAGTATTTCTTGACATTCGACAATAGAAAAAAACTGATTGATAAGAGATTTGCACTCTATCGAAGATCACAGACAGAAACGATTGACGATACCTCGTTTCCAATATTAAAAGCGAAGAAAGTCTCTACTTTGGGTATGTATCAGCTGAAATATCCATTCACGATTTATAGAAGTTTCCGTGCAACTTCCTCACTAAGATTTGATAATTTTTATTCTCAAAGTGTAAATGAAGAATCATTTGGAAGTCCAGTAGCCAGTGAAAAAAGACTAAGCCTCAAGCTGGAATACATATATGACAACACAATTGACTTTGCACTTAATATCAAACATGGTACACGGTATAAGGTATATGCAGAGGTCATCAACGAGTTTAATATTGATGTAGTGGATGGTTTTGATTTTGATCTCTCAAAAGGATATACCAATATTATAGGATTTGATGCAAGGCACTATATACCATTGTTTAGATATTCTGTACTAGCATTTAGAACTGCTGGGGCTACATCCTTAGGAAGCAAAAAAAACCTATACTACCTCGGTGGTATAGATAACTCTATCTCCAATGGTTTTGAGGAAAATGTTGGCATTCCAGAAGGAGAATTTGCATATAAAACGAATGTGTTCCACCTAAGAGGATTCAACTCTAATATTAGAAATGGTACCAGTTATGCACTAGTGAATGCTGAAGCAAGAATGCCATTATTTAGATATTTCATGGGTAATTTCGGTGGTAGCAACTTCCTCCGTAATCTACAATTTGTTCTTTTCTACGATATAGGTACGGCATGGCATGGCTCATCACCTTATTCTGATGCTAATCCGCTTAATACGGTAACGGTCTCTAGTCCCCCAGTTCTCGACCTCACCGTTAGATATTTTCGCGATCCTCTTGTTATGGGCTATGGAGCCGGTTTAAGAATGAGGTTACTCGGTTATTTTTTACGTTTCGATTATGCTACGGGAGTAGAAACACGACGAACTCAGACACCAAAACTTCACTTTAGTATTGGTATGGATTTTTAGGCTGGTCTAATACACGAAGATGTTGTTGACAAAATTTTAAATCCCTAATTCAGTTTATCATGTAAAGATATGTCTATCAGTAGAATATGTTTTGATTAGCGTTTGCTGCGAATATTAATTGGGGGAAAATGAAGTCATCTTCCTTAAAAAATCTATTTTTGGACTGATTTAAAAACAAAATTATGAGTAGCAATATTAGTAAAGGCTTGAATAACAGTCAGACCATCGAACAGATGGGCAAAGTACTGGATCATCCTTCAGGGCTCTTTGTCCTATTTTTCACTGAGATGTGGGAGCGTTTTTCATATTATGGTATGAGAGCTCTCTTGGTAATCTTTTTGATTGCAAGCCTCGATGAAGGCGGGTATGGATGGGACAATAAAGACGCTTTACAAATGTATGCTTTGTATACAGGTTTGGTTTATTTCACACCTTTGATTGGTGGAGTTATTGCTGATAAACTATTAGGGTATCGGAACTCTGTGATCATTGGTGCCTTTATTATGGCCGCAGGTCACTTGTTTATGGCACTTGAGATTCCTATATTCTTTTATATGGGGCTTGGTGCGCTTATAATTGGAAATGGATTATTCAAACCAAATATTTCTTCTATTGTGGGTAAACTATATGATGATCCAGACAAAAAGGATGGTGCTTACACTATCTTTTATATGGGTATCAATGCTGGTGCTTTCTTAGGTATCATGCTTTGTGGATATTTAGGAGAAAAAGTAGGTTGGTCGTATGGATTCGGTTTAGCAATGATCTTTATGATTGCTGGAGCAGTCCAATTTTGGTTATCAGGTGATCTATTCGGTAAAATCGGAACAATGGCAGATGATGATGGTATCGCTGATATTGGGATCCCCGACACATTAGATGCGATCACTCAAACAGCCGCTGTAGGTAACAGAAGATTGTTTACATGGATAGGAATTGCATCGTTTGTCGCTGCTATCATTTATTTCATCAATCCATTAATCGATACTGAATCAATATTAAGTACTATAAATACTGCAGTAATGCCTTCTGTAATTGTAGCGGCTTTCGTAGGTATTATCGGATTTATTGTCACTGATCCCTCCTTGACTACCGTGGAGAAAGACAGAGTATGGGTGATTACCATATTTACGCTATTTACCGTATTCTTTTGGTGGGCATTCGAGCAAGCAGGTGGTAGTATGACAGTTTTTGCTGCAGAATATACAGAGCGAACGCTTACAGGTTCTGGAGCTATGACATTCAAGGTATTGGATACAATATTGACTATAGTCCCTGTCGCGGTGATTACTTGGGTATTGATCAAATTATCTAAAGTCACATACAAAAAAATTCCTGCTTCTAACATTGTTTTAGGTGTTGCATTCGCAGCTATCTGGGCTATCGTAATTTGGAAAATTAACAGAGAATTTTCAACTGATACAACTGAAGTAGGTGCATCTTGGTTTGGTATTTTGAATTCATTCTTCATTATTACTTTCGCTCCATTATTCTCTAAGTTTTGGAATACGGGTATCATCAAGTCTGGCCCTATCAAGTTTGCATTGGGTTTATTTTTGTTAGCGGTAGGTTTCGCTATTTTAGCTTTCGGATGTATGAGTATTCCAATCGGAGCAAAAACTGCCTCTGTAAGTATGGTGTGGTTGATAGTAGCTTACTTATTCCATACATTGGGTGAGTTGTGTCTATCTCCAGTAGGATTATCATATGTGAGTAAGTTGGCTCCCGTAAGATTGATAGGTATCATGTTTGGTGTATTCTTCTTGTCTAATTTCTTGGCCAATTGGGCAGGTGGTATGACCGGTAGTTATATTGATCCTATTGTGGAAGAGAAAGGAATGGCATTCTTCTTTATGATATTCGCAGTAGTACCAGCAAGTGCTGCAGTCGTCCTATTTTTACTAAAAGGAAAATTAAAGAAAATGATGCACGGAATAGACTAATTCTGTGGTCAAATAAAACATTTCATACTTCTCAAAACAGTATGAAAAACCGAGCCCTTCGATGAAAATCGAAGGGTTTTGTTTTTGCTACTAATAATTATTCCTCTATTATTTAAATTATTCTGTAGATATAGCCACTCTACATACGTTTGCATTTCTACCTTTAGTTTAATTATCAGATCATAATAAATGAAGTTCAAGCAATATATAATTCCAGCAATTTGCATTTTTAATGTATTGCTTCATTTGTCTTCATTCAGGTACTTAGAATTCCACAGAGATGAATTGCTTTATTTTTCTTTTGCAAATCATTTAGATTTAGGCTATGCATCCGTACCACCATTAATCAGCCTATTTGCTTTTACTATGAAGAGCCTTTTTGGATTTTCAATGTTCTCCGTTAAGATCCTACCCGCTCTTCTTAGCGGAGCATTAATATACTTATGTACAAAAATCGCGAAAGAGTTAGGAGGTGATTTATATGCGCAAATTTTGACTGCTATTGCACTCACTTGCACTCCTCTTGTACTGCGGGCATATATTTTATTTCAGCCAGTACCTTTTGATATATTTTTCTGGACATTGATTTATTACTTGATCTTGAGATTTATCAGCACAAAAAATCTTAAGCTATTTTATATCATTGGTATAGTCGTAGGTTTAGCTCTTTTGAATAAGTATCTCATTATTTTACAATTGGTTTCTATAATTTCTATCCTCCCTTTTACTAAGTATCGATATATTTTTACAAAAAAAGAATTCTATATCTGCTTGGGGATTGCCTTAATAATAACAAGCCCTAATATCTATTGGCAATTTGCAAATGATACACCTTTATTTACTCATATGAATCAATTGAAGGAGACCCAGCTTCAATATGTTAGTAAAGTCACCTTTATATCAGAGCAGTTTTTGATGTTCCTATTTTCAACATTCATCGCTATTATCGGTGGGTATTATTTAATAAAGAACTCTAAAAAAGAAGACTATTGGTTATTTGCTCTTTCCGCTACTATTGTACTTTGTTCTCTGTTGATGATGAATGGAAAACCGTATTATGCGGCGGGAATTTTTCCTTTTCTGATAGCTAGTGGAGCCGTTTTTATTTATAAAAATATCAAAACAGTTTTGATTAGTTGGACGATTCCTTTAATTATTTTTGTCACTATAATTCCCCTCGTCCCGATTGGAATACCCTTTTTATCTCCATCTAATCTTGAGATCTATTTTGATAAATTGGAAAATGCCGGACTTGATGTAGGAAGGATACATGAAGATGGACAAAAACATTCATTACCGCAGGATTTTGCAGATATGATTGGATGGTCTGAGATAGCAGAATTAGCTAAAATAGCCTACGGTAAAGTAGAGGATAAAAAAGCATGTGCGATCTATGGTGAAAATTATGGCCTAGCTGGTGCCATCAGTTTAATAAACGAAAAGCACGATATGCCAGAAGCCCTTTCTTTTTCTGATGCATATAGATATTGGGCACCTAAGCGTTTTGATCCAGATATCACATCATTCATATACGTAAATGATGAAATGGGTCTTGATGTAAAACAGCTTTTTGATAAAATTGAGATTATTGGTAAAATTGACGATCCTCTTTCTAGGCAATACAATACCAAAGTGTATCTCTGTCAATCTCCAAACCGCAGTTTCAATCAATTTTGGGCAGAAACGCTAGACAGTTTAGATTAAAATCTAAACTAAGGAATCAAACAAGAAATATAGTTTTTATTATACCATTTCTGTATGGAATTTTCACATATCTTCATGACAATTACTCTAATTTCATCGATAGAAACACTCCCCTAAGCCTTGGTTGGCCTGTGTTTTCTGCCTTGAACTTAAATGAATCTAAAGTGACATATCCAAACAGATATGGTATTACATCTTAAAACCAGCATTAGCGCTCACTTCTAACATACGGTCGATGCTAGCGACTCCTTTTTTGATTACCCAATCTTCTAGCACTACTTCTGGTAACTCATACTTCATAGATAAGTATAACTTCTCCATTGTGTTCCGTTTCATGTGGGGGCAGTCATTACAGGCACATGTATTATTTGGTGGGGCAGGTATAAATATCTTGCCAGGGCTCGCGAGCTCCATTTGATGTAGGATTCCTGACTCAGTTGCGACTATGAATTTTTTAGCTTCATTCTCTTTAGTATATCGTAGTAATTGACTTGTACTCCCAATAAAATCAGCTCTATCTAATATGTGCTCCTCACATTCTGGATGTGCTATGAATTTTGCATCTGGATTTGAGACTTGCAGTTTAGTAATCTTTTCATTTGAGAAAATCTCGTGTACCATGCATGCACCATTCCAAAGTACAAGGTCACGACCTGTCTTTTTCTGCAACCAAGCACCTAAGTTTTTATCTGGAGCAAATATGATTCCTTTATCTTTTGGGATACTATTGATAATCACTTCAGCATTAGAAGAAGTACAGCACACGTCAGTAAGCGTCTTCAATTCCGCCGTACAGTTGATATAGCTTACCACCACATGATCAGGATATTTCTCCTTGAATTTTTTGAACAAGTGCGGAGGGCAACTATCTGCCAAAGAACAACCAGCCTTAAGATCTGGGAGAAGTACTTTTTTGTGAGGATTAAGCATTTTTGCAGTCTCAGCCATAAAGTGTACTCCCGCAAAGACAATCACTTCTGCATCCGTACTCACTGCTTTTTGTGACAATCCAAGACTATCGCCAATATAATCTGCAACATCCTGAATCTCTGATTCTTGATAGTAATGAGCTAAAACAATAGCGTTTTTCTCTTTTTTTAGCTTTTCTATTTCTGCTACTAGGTCTAGAGTCGGATCTACTTCTAGATCAAGAAAACCCTTACGGTTTAGTTTTTCAGTTGCCGTTGCCAATGCTGAGTTGCTCATATCTGTTTAATTGTGTTTATTTTAAAAGTGAAACGCTAATATAGAAAAGTTGTTTTATAACGGGAAGTGCATTTTAAAATGTCGGTTAAAATACAGAATCTTTCATGCAACGACTTATAGTTTCAAATTTGCCGCAAAAATGTAGCCATCCTCATCATAAAATCAAAGAACTGCCGTTTTATAAACAATATAAACAGTCATAGGGTGTCTGTAATATTATATATTGCCTTGTCAGTGAAATCCATTTCCGACAAGGCATTTTCATTTGTTACAAATTAGAACAAGCCCCTTTATTCTTTCAAAGAACAATTGTTCTTTAAACCTTTTCGCTAGGAATAATCAAAGTCCGAGAAAAAATAGATAAATTAGGCTTTATATAAATTCATATATTATAGACAACCAATTAAAATGTTAGTTACGACAAATGCCAGCGCAGTACAGGGTGTAGAAGCTCGGACAATCACAGTAGAAGTGAATGCAGGTGGTATAGTACCACAAGGAAGTTCATATTATACAATGGTAGGGTTACCAGATAGCGCAGTGAGGGAAGGATTTAGTAGGATAGAAGCAGCTACAAAAAATATAGGTTACAAAGTAATGCGTTTGAAGCTGATCGTAAATCTTGCCCCTGCAGATATTAAAAAACAAGGCTCTTCTTATGATTTGCCCCTTGCCTTAGCGTCTTTAGCTGCTACAAAACAGATATCAGCTCCAGACTTGGATAAATATGTTATTATGGGAGAATTAGCCCTTGACGGAAGTCTCAGGCCTATCAAGGGAGCATTATCTATTGCTATACAGGCGCGAAAAGAGAAATTCAAAGGGTTAATACTTCCGAAGCAAAATGCTAGAGAAGCAGCAATAGTCAATGATCTTGACGTCTATGGGATTGAAAATTTAAGGGAAGCTGTGGATTTCTTTGAAGGTACAGGTGATCTTAAACCCATGGAATATAATACAAGAGATGCATTCGAAGATAGCGAGATAAAATATACGGTTGATTTCAGTGATGTAAAAGGACAAGAAAACATAAAACGTGCATTAGAAATAGCTGCCGCAGGTGGACACAATGTAATACTCATCGGTCCCCCAGGTGCGGGTAAAACCATGCTTGCAAGAAGACTGCCAACAATTCTACCGCCTCTTAATCTGCATGAAGCATTAGATACTACCAAAATTCATTCTGTAGCAGGTGTATTACCATCTAACTCTGCTTTGGTATCATCTAGACCATTTAGATCTCCACACCATACAATCAGTGATGTAGCCTTGGTCGGTGGAGGATCTAATCCTAACCCAGGAGAAATATCATTGGCACATAATGGCGTTTTATTTTTGGATGAATTGCCAGAATTCAAAAGATCAGTCTTAGAGGTGCTTCGTCAACCGATGGAAGAACGGAAAGTGACGATATCGAGAGCTAAAATTTCCGTAGATTATCCAGCAAGTTTTATGCTAGTAGCAAGTATGAACCCGTGCCCATGTGGATTTTATAACCATCCTGAAAAAGACTGTGTTTGTGGACCAGGAGTTGTAAAAAAATATCTAACCAAAATATCAGGACCATTATTAGATAGGATAGACCTCCATGTAGAAGTGACTCCTGTTTCTTATGATGAATTAGCTAGTTCAGAATTCAAAAGCGAGACCAGTGAGTCGGTGACAAAACGAGTTGTGAAAGCAAGAGATATCCAAAACAAACGCTTCGAAAAATATTCAGATATAAATAGTAACGCACTTATGCCGAGCAGAATGGTAAGAGAAGTATGCGAATTAACTAAACCTGGTTCTGCTCTACTCAAAACAGCAATGGAAAAACTTCAACTTTCAGCTCGTGCATATGATCGGATACTTAAAGTTGCTCGTACTTGTGCTGACCTAGGTGGATCTGAGAATATAAAGATTGAGCATCTTGCGGAAGCAATTCAATATAGAAGCCTTGATCGTGAAGGTTGGGCAGGTTGATTCCTTGGCATATGATACTAATTAAAAGCACATGATTATAAACAATTCCTTACTGTAAATAGGGATATTCATTGTGTTTACTTCTGAATTCATGCATCATTTTCTAATGATTTTACATAAAAACGGTGCATCATTTTCAAACTATCCTTCCGCTCGCCGATTGGCTTTCATTTTTTTCATTGATTATTGAGATTAACATCTCAAAAGAGATTAACATCTCAAAAGAGATTAACATCTCAAAAAAAACAAAACAAAAAACGAGTGTTTGCTAGCCCAGCCCTCGAATGTGCCATTCGCTATACTGGGTTACGTGTTTGCTAGCCCGAAAATTTGCAATTCGCTACACTAGCCTGCGTGTTTGCTTCGCAAGCCACTTGGCTAGCCCGAAAATTTGCAATTCGCTACACTAGCCTGCGTGTTTGCTTCGCAAGCCACTTGGCTAGCCCGAAAATTTGCAATTCGCTACACTAGCCTGCGTGTTTGCTTCGCAAGCCACTTGGCTCCATCTAAAACATGGTTCTGTTCTTTCTGCAAATTTCCTCTCAAAAAACTATGTCAGCTAAGGCCGATTGAAGATATGCCGCCAAAAAAGAACAACATTAAAAAATTATTAAATACACAAAGTTATAGTTGATAGTAATTAATTAATGACTCTAACTTCTGAAGTTCCCTAATTAAGGAATGAATCAATAATAAAGGTACATCCTAAGGTTGCATCATTTACAAACTATCTACATCAATTCCATCCTTGAACATTTCCCAAACTGGATTTCTTTCTCTCATTTTGGCTACTCCGGTTTTTACTAAATCGATAGCCCGTTCTATTTCTTCTTCAGTCGTAAACCTTCCAAGGCTAAAACGAATAGAACTATGCGCCATATCTTCTCCTATACCAAGCGCCATCAATACATGTGATGGGTCGATTGATGCCGACGTACATGCGGAACCTGAAGCCAAAGCTATACTTTGGTTGAAAGTAGACATAAGCCCCTCTCCCTCGACATATTTGAAAGCAAGATTTGTCACGTGAGGAAGTCTGTTTTCAACATCCCCGTTGATATAAGTTTCTTCTATCTTTAGCAGTTCTGACTCTAGTCTATCTCTGAGGCCTGACAATCTTTCAGCTTCAGTTTCAAGTTCGTCTTTTGCTATTTGTGCGGCAGCACCAAAACCTACTATTCCAGGTACATTCAATGTTCCAGATCGCATTTCTCTTTCATGCCCACCACCATTTATTTGTTCGGTTACTTTTACCCTTGGGTTTTTACTACTAACGTATAAAGCTCCGACCCCTTTAGGGCCATACATTTTGTGTGCTGCGAATGCCATAAGGTGTACTCCTATTTCTTTAGGATTTACATGAATTTTACCCACAGCTTGAGTAGCATCACTCATGAATAATACCCCTTTGCGTTGGCATATTTCTCCGATGGCTTTCATGGGTTGTATTACACCGATCTCATTATTGGCCCACATGATAGATACAAGAATTGTTTTGTCAGTAATTGCATTTTCTAATTCCTCAAGGTTCACCAAGCCCCTTTCATTGACATCCAAATATGTAACTTCTCCTCCGATTTTTTCTATCTTCTCACAGGTATCTAATACCGCTTTATGCTCTGATTTCAAAGTAATGATATGATTGCCTGACCTATGGTACATTTCGAAGATACCTTTGAGCGCAAGGTTGTCCGATTCTGTTGCTCCACTCGTAAAAACAATCTCTTTTGGTTCTACTTGAATGATATCTGCAACCTGCTGACGTGCTATTTTTACAGCTTCTTCTGCTTGCCAACCAAAAGGATGGCTTCGACTTGCAGCATTTCCAGGAATCTCGTAGAAGTACGGCAACATCTTATGCACTACTCTTGGGTCAGTAGGTGTTGTAGCATTATAATCGAGGTATATTAAGTTGTTTTGCTTCATAATTATAAAGTAAAAGTAAACACAAAAAATCATCCTTTTTTGTATTTTGGAAACTACGATCAAAAAAATGTATATGAAACTCCGATGACTGAACTTTAGAGACCAGAGGAAATAATTAAGATCATTGGTTAGTTTTTATTCCAATTCAAACCAGAATTGAAATTTGTGCCCTTAAATTTTTATTTTTTAAGATGCCGAGAAAAAGCTACAGACACCCAAGGAGATGATAGAATCGTGGCTTTAAAAACATTTTGTAGAAATGTGGAAAACACGATTAAACATAAATCGTTGATTATTACAAAAAAATAAAATTTTAAACATATGGTAACTACTCAGGTACTTTCAAATATTAAAAAAATATCTTATATTTGGATTAACCAACACAAGGAGTGTAAAATAGAGCTTTCATAAAAAGCTTTAAAGATCGACACAAGATATCAACAATTAGAAAGAGAGCATGCTTTATTAAAGGCTAAGTTTGCATTG
>JBLHWH010000183.1:0-12653 GCA_047628935.1 Halioglobus sp.
TGTTTTTGCATAAAAACGCCTTATCACAAAAAAGATCCGAATACCGACCTTTAGGTTTGAAAAATTTTGGCGAATGCTCCATCCGCTTGCGGTGGGGTAGTCAAAATTTGGGATCTTTTTTACTAGATACATTGAATAATAGATTTGATGGTATAGTAAAAAGACTTGAGAGCAGTAATAAAAGGGAATTTAAGTTTATCAGTTTTGATTCTATAAAAATATTTTGGTCAGGGACATATCAAAAAGCCAATATTATTACTTCGATGATATAACTTCTGACTTTATAATACCTGATTATCTTGATTCCTTTTCGATTTTAAATTATGATCCAATAAATAATGAAATAGGACATAAACAGGCTTTAGCGATCTCGAAAAAATATTGTCCTTCCTCTTCAGAAATAAAAACTAAGAGTTTCATATTCAGTCCGAATGAATGGAGCATGGACCAGGTAATAGATTTTGGAGGTTGCACAGAGTATTTTTAGGAAACAAATGACTCATTGGACATTCTTATATATGAGAATGTATTCAGGGTGATGGAGTAGCGTACGATAAAATTCAAATATTCTAATTTTTCTAAAGCATAAAATTTAATAGCATAGATTTTTTCTGCCAGGGAATTTATTTGTCTTTTTTCTCAAATAACTTGCTTTTTCTGTAAAAAAACATCTAACTTTGTTTTACAATATTCCTAATTCTAAAATGGAATTATTATGATGGCAAGAAATACATATCGACAAATTGTGACCTGGTATAGAGGGTAATACCTACTATATAGCTGTATTTCTGCCTGGTCTACTGACTAGGCATTTTACTTTTATAGACTTTTATTATCACTAGAATTAGTCAAGCCATATTGGTCTGACCTCTACTTCCACGTTCACAATTCTCATTAAATAAGACCAATTGGTCTATTCAGAAATTGCTATTTTAGATGTACTAGAGTGGCCTATAATTCCTATGCATTTCATGGATGTTGGTATCCATATTTGAGTCAACATTATAAAGCAATTTCGCGATTCAAGCGATTCAAGCGATTCTGCGATTCTACAAAATCCTAATTAAAGAATTTCATGAAAATGCACCATAAATCTTATGCCACGTGGCTAATAAATTAAAAAGTAAAGACCTCAGAAAATTGAATATCAATTCTGATAAAACAATATCGATCGCATTAGTGATCTTAAACAAACATTATAAACACAATACAAATGAAGAAAGAATAGAAGTAATAAAAGAGATAATAGAAAATCCAGAGGAGTACATAGGTGATTCTGTATTAAGCAAGATCGCCCACGAATTCTATGAATCCATCGAACACGATACTGAAGTGATACCTATAGAAGAAAGAGACATAGAGTTGAATGTATTTGGCAGGCCATTGATAGAGGCAAATGCTTATCAGCAAATGAAGACGGCTATGAAACTACCTGTAGTAGAGAAAGCTGCAATGATGCCTGATAGTCACCTGGGATATGGACTCCCGATTGGCGGTGTGCTTGCTGTTGACAATGCCGTGATCCCTTTTGCCATCGGTATGGATATAGGCTGTAGGATGAGTTTGACAATCTATGATGTGACGGAACGATTTTTTAAGATGCACGAGCATAAGTTCAAGCATTCGATCATCAACAATACTGCATTTGGAATCAGCAAAATAGTGGGTTTCAGACAAGAACATGCGTTTCTTGATCGGGATGTATTTCACACTACGGCATTACTTAAGTCACTGAAGTCTAAAGCTGCAAGGCAAATAGGATCATCAGGCTCTGGCAATCACTTTGTAGAATGGGGAATCGTGGAGATGGAGGAAGATGAAGTCGTCTGGTTACCTGAGGGAAAATACATAGGACTACTTGCCCACTCTGGATCAAGAGGATTCGGAGCAAGTATAGCGCGTTACTATGCTGAGCTGGCAAAAGAGAAGTCTAGGCTACCGTATAACATAAGGCATCTGGCTTGGTTGGATATGGATGATGACGATGGCAGAGAATACTGGGAAGCTATGAACCTCGCAGGAGATTTCGCTAGTGCATGTCATGATCAAATTCATAAAAATGTAGCTAAAGAGATGGGGCTTGTTCCATTAACTAAAATTGAAAACCACCACAACTTCGCATGGAAAGAAATCGTGGATGGTCAAGAGCTGATTGTACATAGAAAGGGGTCAACTCCTGCAGGAAAAGATGTATTGGGCATCATTCCTGGTTCGATGACTGATCCTGGATTTATCGTGAAAGGTCTAGGCAATGAAGCATCCATCAACTCCGCATCTCATGGTGCTGGACGAAAGTGCAGTAGGAAAGAAACCATATCAAAAACGACAAATAGTGAAATGAGAAAGAAATTGAAACAACAAAATGTACACCTAATTGGTGGAGCATTGGATGAGTCACCATTTGCATACAAGAGTTTGTCACAGGTGATGTCATTCCAAAATGAATTAGTAACATCGATCGGGAAGTTTACCCCTAGAATAGTAAGAATGGATAGAGCAAAATAATATGAATAATAATAGAATACAGGTAATGTTTACAGCGGGGAGAGGGCCAATTGAGTGCTCTCTCGCTGTAAAAGGAATAACAGATGAATTCAAGAAGTACTTGGATGGACACAAGATTGGGTATGAAATGATTTCTCAGAAAAATGGAGAAGTGGCGAAGTCTATAGAAACGATCATGTTTGAGGTGAGGACTGACGATAGGGTAGTAATAAACCCCTGGCTGGGTACAATCCAATGGATCTGCCAAAGCCCGGTCAGGAAGTATAATAAGCGGAAGAATTGGTATGTCAAATGTGAACAAATCACTATAGATGATGATAATGAGTTCCTAAGTCAAAATGTAACATGTCAATACTATAGAGCATCAGGACCAGGAGGTCAGCATCGTAATAAGGTAGAGACAGCGGTCCGGCTACATCATAAAGAGTCAGGACTCATAATCACGTCTTCGGATGGTAAGTCTCAGCATCAAAATAAGAAGAAGGCTTGGGATAAGCTAAATACAAAAATTGCCGAACTAGGAAGCCAATCTCAGCAAATACAGAGTATGGATCGATGGATTTCTCAGATTGAGATAGAAAGGGGTAATCCGTGTAAGGTGTTTGTCGGAGAGCATTTTCGGGAGCGCTAAGTTGGTTGTTTTGGCGCCCATCAGGGATGGTATAATTAAATTATAATTATCTTTCGAATTCTGGAAATACCCTTTCACATGGGCGGCAGGAAAATGGAATATTGATAGCCAGTCAAAACACAGATCTATTTAATTAGAGTATGAGTTTTGGTTGGGCTTCTCTTTTATCAGAAGTAACTAATTCTAATTTTTTAAGTTAGAAATCAGGTACTAATAGAAAGGTAGATAAATACTAAAGGCAGTAAATGGACATAAAAAGAGAGTTATTAGATATTACATCAGAATACTTAGAGGATAGTATAGATTTTCATAAACTAATGGAAGCGACTAGAAAATATAAAAATCTATTAGAAGGCTTATCGGATTCGCAAATAGGCAATGAGGTTAGTCGAAATGACTTGGTACTTGAGAGCGGAAAAGCGATAGGTGCCTTCTGGGCTGCGGCATGTATTGACGATTTTAATAGGACTAGAAAATTTCTCAGAGGTATAGATGATGTAGTTAGTGAAAATATAGAAATAAAAAAAGAACTTCATATTCTATATGCAGGGACAGGACCATTTGCAAGTCTTATACTTCCTACAATTCTAAGATACCCAAAGGCGAATATAAAGTACACGCTACTAGAGGTTAATCCATTAAGCTATAATGTCTTAAGTAATATTATAAATAAGATAGGGCTGGAAGAATACAATATCGAATTGGTGATGGATGATGCCACTAAATATCAGATGGATGCCGATGTTGATATAATCATCAGTGAAACTATGCAAAACGCATTGGAAAAGGAACAGCAGGTTCCAATTTTTTATAATTTAATGAGCCAAGCAAAGCGGGATATCATTTTTATACCTGAAAAAATAGAAATATTTATAGGTTTAAAGGAATCAGGAATACCGACAGAGAAGCTTGAGGAAAGTAACTATCAGAAGCAAAGTAGGATCTTTGAGCTTAGTAAATCAGCAATAGGGAATTCTAATTGGGACGCTAAGAAGCCTATCGCTGAACTTACTTTTCCTAATGTACAAACGATAATAGAAAAAGAAGCTCTATCGAATTATAATCAAGTGGTGTTGATTACTGAGATTACTGTTTTCAATGATGAAGTGATAGGGCTGAATGAAAGTGGATTAACTACTCCAAAAAGTATTTATAATATGGATAGCATTTCTGACGATAGTTTAGTTTTAGATACTCAATATACCATTGGTGTTAAACCGAAATTTGAAATAAAAATATCCTTAAATAAAAGTGATCTATCTGAGGATACTATTTTGACTATTTAATAATGAAATATTTATATCTCCACTCTCAATCGCAAATTAATCCTTCTAGAAGTCAAAAAGTTCGGAATCGCAAACTGCTGATCAGTTACAGTCTTAATCCAAGTATTACTTGCTACGTTCGATACTTCTAGCATATTGAAGACTTCTAAACTCAACCAAGCATTCCTACTAAATTTGAATGGGTGGTGTGGTTTTTTGTCCTTCCAGTCATCTTTCCATAGTTGATATCCAAATCCTATATCAACCCTGTGGTAGGGCTTGAATCGGAATGTATTTCTATAGATTTTATTGTCATCTTTTACGCCGAATGGTAGACCTGAACCCACACTCAGATTAAGATGCATTTTGAAATTTTCATTGTTTGGTAGGTAATCTTGGAAGAACATAGATAACTGCATTAATCTGTCCGTTGGTCTAGGGACTGAGGATTGGACGACCGGACTGTCAGGATCTTCGATATTATATTTGAGGTGATCGATTCCGAGGATATTCTCTTTAGTAGATAAGAATGAAAGATTGATCCATGATTCTGCACCAGGTACGAATTCACCGTTCAATCTTATATCTATTCCTGTAGCATACCCTTCGGAGTCATTCTCTCCACTATATCTGATTCTTACATTATCTACTTCATATGAAACGAGGTTGCTTATGGTTTTGTAGTATACCTCTGCGATCAATCGAAATGGCTTAGCACTCATGCTTTTCCAATAGAAGTCATAGCTCAGTCCACCTACTAAGTGAGTAGATTTCTGAGATTTAAGGTCAAGATTGACACTTCCATCTAATCTTCTCATCTCCCTGTATATCGGTGGTTGATAATAGATTCCTCCACTCAGCTTGAATGATATATCCTTATCCCAACTCAATGGTTTGTATAGCAATTGAGCCCGAGGGCTTAGGACAAATTCCTTATTTAGGTCACGGTAATTACCCCTTAATCCTACTGTGAATTTCATTTCTCTCACACCTTCGTCCAGGTAGCTGTAGCTATCTTGGATAAATCCAGAAAATCGATTAGATCTTATCTCATTCTCCGTCTTGAGGAATGAAGAAAGTTGTAACTCCTCGGTATTGATCGGTAACGAGAATCCAGCTGAATCTATTCTTTCCCATTCATTGAGTCGATCATCGAAGTACTCGTTTTGATACTTGAGTCCCCATTGGAAGAAGTGTGATGTTACGGCATCACTATCTGTCTGTAGTTCGTATCCGCCTTTGTGTGCTATACTATAAATCCTGTTGAATAGGTAATTACGGACATATTCTTGCTGTGTTCCTACTCCTAGGACTGCCACTTCTGTCCCAAAATCATCGCTACCAAGATCAGTCTCAATTTCTGCTAATCTGTAGAATCCAAGGATGTCAAAATTCTCTTCTTCATTACTTTGGTAATTGGAGGCAAGTAATTTTAAGTACAATGGATTTTTATCTCTTTCGGGTACATATGTAAATGCAACTCCACTTGTTCCATTTGTGAATCTATCTTTTTCTCCACCTTCAAATACTGAAGTGAATCTTAATGCCTGTGTGATCAAACCAAGAGTCGTGCTCCTAGTTGTTGGGGTAAATTCATAAACACTTTTATTGAAGTTTCCTAAAACTCCTATTTGTAGGCTTCTCGAAATGTCATATGTAAGATACGCTTGTATGTCTGTGAATTCTGGTAGATATTCTCCCTTAGTATCTAGAGAACCAAGGATGTATTTCGAAGTTTTGTATCGAGCACCTACCAGATATCGGAACTTGTTGTATGCATTAGCGCCTAATCTTTTACTTCCTTCTATATGAGCGGATGCACCCAGAAGACTGGTCGATATACTGCCTTTTGTTTCTTCTGGCCGCTTGTACTTTATATCCAATACTGATGATAATTTATCTCCATATTTTGCTTGGAATCCACCAGATGAAAATGATAAATCCCGAACAAGATCAATATTCGGAAAGCTCAATCCTTCTTGTTGGCCACTTCTTATTAATTGAGGACGAAATATCTCAAAGTCATTGACATATACGAGATTCTCATCATAATTTCCACCTCTTACGTTGTATTGTGAACTTAATTCTCCACCAGTACCAGAAGATACCCCTAAGGCTATACTTGGTAATACAGATTCTAAGTTTCCTGATGCGGTGGGTAATCTTAATAGTTCTGATACTTCTTCTTTGACCATGCCCACATCTTCGATTCTTGATTCTGTGACTATGATTTCTATGTCAGACTCTTGAGCTGCAAGTTTGATGTTTACATATCTTTTAGAGCCCACTGCCATCTCGGTAATCAAAGTACTAGCTGTGTTGTAGCCCAATCTTGAGACAACTAATCTTTGTTTTTTACTAGCTTCAATCTCCAGTCTATATGATCCATCTATTCCTGACTCAGTTGCTATATTCGTATTCTGAATATATACGGTTGCAAACTCTACAGCTAAGCCAGTTTCTAAGTCAGTTATATTTCCAAAAACAACGGCCTTTTCTGATTGACTAAAAAGAGGACTGAAAGCAAATAGTAAGAGGAAAATTAAAAATTGTTTCATCAAAAATAGTTAGATGATAGATAGATCGACAGATAAGTAGGCTAAGAAAACGTAGAATTCAGATATTAATTATCAGAACCAATCGCTTTTAATTGGCTTACTGTCTTGGAAGGGTCTTCTGACTTGAAAACACTGCTGCCAGCCACCAAAACCCTCGCTCCAGCCTGTAGCACAGATTCCGCATTTTGTAAGCCAATTCCACCATCGATTTCTATGATTGTCTTTGCATTGATCTCATCTATCATTGCTTTTAGTTTCTTTATTTTTGGGATAGTTTGGTAGATGAATTTCTGTCCTCCAAATCCTGGATTAACTGACATCAGACATACCATATCCGTCATTTCTAATAGATCGTCGAGCAGTGATACACTAGTACCAGGATTGATAGCGATTCCTGCCTTTGCACCTGTTGCTTTGATCTGCTGTATCGTTCGATGGATGTGTGGACATGCTTCTAAGTGTACCGTTATTGTTTCAGCTCCGGCATCTCTGAATTGTTCGATGTATTTCTCAGGTTGTACAATCATGAGGTGGACATCGAGTGGTTTTTTAGCATGTTTTGCAATTGCTTTTATAACGGGTTGACCAAATGAAATGTTCGGTACAAATACACCATCCATGACATCGATATGAAACCAATCTGCTTCACTATCATTGATCATTTCTATGTCTCGTTGGAGATTGGCGAAATCTGAGGCTAATATAGACGGGGCAATTAAGTGGTTAGGCATTTGTATGATACGTTTATGATATGGTTATTTTATGACCACAAATGTAAGTAATGTTTGTGTAATTAGATGTTTCAGTTACATCAAACCTGTTTATGAATGCCGAAAAAATATGATGCTCATTTCAGGCTAGAGATTTTGTTCATATTTGAGGCGCAAAATGCGCAGCTATGCAGCGCATAATGAGCATTTATGTGACGAAGGATAGGGATATAAGATCAGCATTAAATGGATAAGTTATTTTTTCAACATTACTAAGGACGATCTCATTGATGGGGTACGGTTGACAATAGGGTGTCTTCCATCGCAAACGTACAGGATTCTGTGGATTGGAACGTATTTTTGGTTTGGGTTTCTGCGAAACACCTTTTAGTATGCTAAGGCCGAAGATCAATAATTTTCTACACTTATTTATGTGTTTTGTTACACAAAATCATTTACCAGTAAATTGCCGTAGGACATTAGGGAGTAAACGGTAGTTTTATTCAGCTTTGTAAGCCGCAAAATCAGTGCACTAAACACTAATGGCGCTTACAATATATTGGCAGCCGCAAGAGGGATTTTCGCTAGCAAAAGCAAAATATAATTGGCAACATCAAGTTCATCTAGATCTCCAAGTCTAGGTCAGTCAGAAGCTGACACTTTACAATATGATTGTTATATTTCATTTCTTGTTTCCTGTAAAACGCAAGTTCTCTTGATGGTTATTTGGAAAGGTTGGGAAGGCATTATATCTTTTTGATCTAGCGTTTGTGCCTTGAAATCGCTCACCGATCTTCGCTGGCGCAACAGCTCAATGGTCGTGGTTCGGAGCATAGAAGTATGGTCATTGAGCGCTTGCTGTCGGTGAACTGTCTTACGAAATTATTTTAAGTGCTTCTAAGGCCAAGAATTAACAATTCTCTACTCTTGGGTACTTGTTTTGCTTTGCAAAGTCCCTCACATCAAGCAAAACTAATATCCTCATTCTTCTCGATCACATCCCATGTGTGATCGGCTAACATTTCGCAAGTAGCTATATATGTATATGGTCCTTTAGGACCCCATTCTTCAGGAGAAATCATAGAGAGGACCCAAGTTTGATCCTTCTTTTCGTATACGTAATATCTCTTGTTGAGTACAGGTTTGAAGCCAGCATCAGCTTTATATATACGTTCAGAAATACTGATTCTATCATGTAATACTTGCGCTTGCTTGATCAACAATTCTACTTGGTCTTTTATCTGTGTCAATTGAGAATCGGTCTGCTGATACATGGCAGCCATAGCGTTTCCTTTAGCTCGACCTTTGTCTAAAGGCTTGATGATGGCACTACCTACATGATGGGCGTAGGGCAGTAATCCAGGGTTTTCGGCTACTTGATCTATATCTATGCTGTCTTTGTTACTTTTTCTTAATGTCATAATATGAATTACAATAGATATTATTGCTAAAAGTTTATTATGTAGAAGTCTTTTTATCAGTGATTGTATTTTAATATAGCTCCGCCAATAGTCCACGATATACCCGCAGTAATTACAGCGGTAGAAAAATTATTAGGTCCGACAGACATTGGGTAGTAATAAGCACCAAACCGTAAAGATAAGTCTGAAAGAACTGGAGACATGACGGAGTGGTATCTCCATTTCCAGAGTTTGATGTCAGCGGTTATTCCTCCAGTATATGATATTGATGTGGATCTGTCTTCATCGTTCTTCTCTTTAGAATATCCTAGATTGGAGAATTGTAATCCGAATCTGGGTATCAACCTGAAGTTTTCGTTGTTCAGTATTTTATATCCAGTGTGCAGGAATACATGGTTGGTAAATGGTTCAGAACCTTTAAGGAATATATTATCACCGTCCATGAAAGTTTCTCTAACGGTATGATGATGAGCAGTAATTCCCAATGCGAAGACAAGCGATTTTCTTGTGATCTCCATAGCTATATGAAAAGCTCCTTTTCCATCTTGTAATTCAGAGAACTTTTTAGATTTAAATAAGTAATCTCCTGAGAAGTCAAATCCCAGTGCATAGTCAGACACCAGCACCTTTGGTTCTTGTATGAAAGCCACTAAGTCATCTACCTTTTGTTCCCAGATTAATAGTTTTTCTATCTCTAAACCATATTTTGTATCATAAAACAATCGTTTACTCTCAGATCTCCATTCTTCAATTATTGCATTTTGAAGAATAGAGGGGTTTTTTCTTATCATTTCTTCATCATTATCATTAGCTGAGTTCGCCATACTTGTCATCTTATATGCATAGTATCCGCTTAAATCCCAATACACATTGAGCAATCTGAGTAAGTCATCGTTCCTGATATCATTATCTACATATGAAGTATTGGAGAACAGATATGCAGATGGTTTTTGGCCAAACAGAAAGAATGAATTGGCTTCAGATGCATTGGCAGATGTGATGTATAAATCTAGATAAAAATTGTCAAGTGAATCCTCAAATGTGCGTCCTTTAAAATCATCCCACTCAAGGTCTCTTTCTTGTGACCAAAAAACAACACCATGGCTTTCATTTTGAGCCGATAGATATGAAGCGTACGCTGTAAATAAAAAAATGATTATTAGTGTGAATTTGTAATTGGATTTCATCATATTTTCTTTATATTTTTTCAAAATTCTTCACCGTCTTTTCATGCTCTACTTCTCCAGTATGTTTTATTGATTTTGGCTCGAATAACATAATCCACACTTCTTCTTCAGCGATGGGGTTATGCTCGACTCCCCGAGGGATAATGATCATTTCACCTTCATTTATAGTACGTATACCATCTTCAAAATCTATTTTTAAAGAACCTTTTACTATATAGAACAGCTCATCCTCATTCGTATGATTATGCCATACAAACTCTCCCTTTAGCTTTGCGATTTTGACATCTTGACCATTAAGTTCTCCTATAATTCTAGGATTCCAATGATCGCTGAATTTGGAAAACTTTTCTTTGAGATTGATTACCTTCATTTGTCTTAATTATTAGGTTGTTGAGTTTGGGGGGAGATTTATAAATAAAGTTATTGATAACTTCTGAAATGTTACGATCCAAGCCCTGTTTAGTCATCTTTCCATTTTTAAAGGGAAAGCAGGGATAGTGCTTAATAGGTTATGTTCTCATTAACCTAAACTTGCAAATAAATTCCCTAGATCCCGAAACGACTTAAACTCCAGCGCATTTCCACTCGGATCATAGAAAAACATAGTTGCTTGCTCTCCTGGCTGACCCTCGAATCTGATATAGGGCTCTATTCCGAACTTAATACCCGTTGTTTTTAATCTGTCTGCAAGTTGATGCCAATCATCCCACTTGAGGACAACGCCAAAATGAGGGATTGGTACCGAATGACCATCTACCTCGTTAGAAGTATCTACACTAGGCTTTGTTCTGTTTTCGTCCATGTGGAGTACTAGCTGATGTCCATAGAAATCTAGATCTACCCAATGTGTATCTGATCTTCCTTCTTTACATCCTATAATGTCTCTGTAAAATGTCCTAGTCTCGCCTAAGTCAGACACTGGTATGGCAAGATGAAATGGCATAAGATTCTGCATTCTAATTCCTATGTTTGGTTTACTACAAATGTAAGACAAATATTATGGGATTGGTGAATACATTTTTTACATTTTACTATTCAAAAATTCTAGTTCCTTATCTACCTTGGCTAAAATGTTTTTTGATTGGTTGATCATTTTTTTGAAATTCCTTTTTGATTTTAATCCCTTTGTATCTATAGTTTCGAATGTTGCAATTGACTCTGTAACCGTATCTTTAAGACTTAGTAAAGTGCTTTGAGAATACTCCAATGTCCATTTTTTTCCTTTGAATCTTTTATTCTTGCCTTCATTTATATATTCACCAAACAGCTTCGATGATTCTCTACAATTATTGATAGTGTTGTTGAACAAGTCAGCATTATTGTAAATATTAAAATTGTCTATCTTTTTTTGAAGAGTTTTTCTTCTTTTTTTGATGGCTTTAATATTTCCACCATTAAGTTCTGACCTGTTCAGTTCATCAATTAGTTTTTCCTTTTCTTCTTTTTTGAGATGTGAAGCGATCATTTCATTAAAATCATATGGAGTTTTGGATTCATCGGATTGTGTATCTTTTTGAAACTCTTGATAGGTCATTGGGTTTTCTGACAATTGCCAAATATGATCAAAAGGAAAATGTCTTTCTTTCATTACCTCTGGGTCCGTGTCATACCATTTAGGATTGTATTTTTTTATGAATTTTTTGGCACCCTTGACATATCCCGCGCCCCAAGTAGGATCATATAATTTCCAAACGCCATTTACTTTGACAGTGTTCCATGCATGAGCAGAATCCTTCATGACTTTTCCATCGCGAAGTTTTGTTACACCAGTTATGATAAACGAGGCATATCCTAATTCAGAAACAATAGAATTGAATAAAAGTGAATAATCTTCGCATACCCCTTTCTTCTTCTTTATCACAACTTCTAGTTGGTTGGCTCTATACTCAGCTCGGTTTTTGAACTTGCCTTTTTTATGTTTGCCATCACCACTTTTTATTTTTTTAAGTTTTGCAACATCATACTTAATATTATCGGTCACCCAATCATAGACCGCTTGTAAAGTATCTGTTTGATAATCTATTTGATCAATAATCTTTATGAGCGACTTTGGTTGTCCAAAACTAAGTTGGGTTAATAGTAAAAATAGGAACGTAATGTACTTCATCAGGTTAGTGTGTATTTGTAAGTTGATCTTGATTTTATTTTAAAACAAATCTTTAAAATACCAAATGTAAGGTCTTTCTTTAAGTAGTGTGATGAAAATCCATGGTTTTGCTTGTTAGTTATCAATTTAATGATACTAAATGTGGTTCTACGCCCATTTAAATGGAAAGAGGTTTAGTTTTCCATGAAAAAATAGGATAGCACTTTTAAATTTATCGAATGTTCTATAACCTCTACCAGACACTTTTATCTCTTGTACTTTTCCATTTA
>JBLHWH010000184.1:0-12564 GCA_047628935.1 Halioglobus sp.
TGGAAACTTGTAATGACAATTTATAATGAAATCCTACTGAATCTTGGAGTCGACTTAGATCATTTTATTAGAAAAATCATTAATGACGACAATTTGAGAAACCAAATAAATGGCTTCGCTGACTTTTTACTCATGGGCAATCAATATCAACACAACTCTCAGACTTGATTCAACTGCGAAACTTTAGTCACTACTATCCAACTCTCACTTGGTATCTAGAGGAGATCATAGTAGATCGAAGACGAAAAAAGTCATCTACTTACAGCTTAATGTAACAGCTTAAATAAAAATAGGGGCTGGAAAGAATTCCGAACAAATAACATACTTCTTTTAGGGTTACTTATACCACAAATGGACACTGTGAATGCGGTGCTAGAAATGATACCTCCAGAACAATTAACGGAATTACGACATCGCCTAGTTAAAATATTACCATTCAAGGGAGTATTCCATAAATAATGACTGCTGGGCATTTACTTTACCATTGCCATTGACGGTACGGGGATATGTGTATATTCACGCCAACCCGACCCCAATTCTCGTAAGCTGCCCCCTAAGATGATTTAGAAAAGAGTGTATTAAACATTAGATAAAGGTTGTAGTAACAAACTAAAATCAATCTTTTATAAACCCACTCGAATGGATAATATCAACCGGATCACCGAATTGAAGAAAGAAGGCAATTCGATAAAGAAAATATCTAGAATATTAGGCGTCTCAAAAAATACTGTCAGGAAATATTTACGTCGCAATGAGCAAGGAGATGACGACGAAGAATTGGATAATTCTGTGCTAGGATAAAAGCTATAAACTGGTACAAGATGTCAGGCTACGTCTAGAGCATAAAAACGGATATGCGCTAACCGTAGACTATGTCGGCAAGAAACTACACTATATTGATAAATCAACTGGGGAGGCACACTACTGCGAAGTATTAGTCTGTACTCTTCCGGCATCCCAGTGTACGTATGCCTATGCATTACCAAGCCAAAAACAAGAAGACTTTGTAGAGGGAAACAATCAAGCCTTGCTGCACATCGTAGGATTACCCAAAGTTCTCCTGAGTGATCAGCTAAAAGTTTCGTAATCAAATCGGATAGATATAAACCTACATTTAATAAACTATCATTGCAATTAGCTACTCATTATGGTGTCGAACTACAAGCCACTCGATCTGGAGATCCAAAAGATAAGGCTCATGTAGAACGCCATGTAGCCATAGACTACAATAAGATACATGGACCGTTACGTAATGAAGAATAGCATAGGAACTCTCAATCAAGCTGTCTATAAGCAATTAGAAAAACTAAATATTACGAATTACCAGGGCAAAGATTATACCAGTGATTAGTTACTCAATGAAGATGGATCGAGCAAACAAGATTGCGAATACAAGGCTACATTTCGCTTGCTAGCAAAACTACATCGTTGATCCTTAAAAAGCCACATTTACGACTTATGGTTAATTTCTAGTTCTCCAAAAGAGAGCCATAATATTTCATAGATGGTCTGAGCAATGAATAAAAAATAAAAACAGCTAATTGATTGAGCCTTTTCTTGAGATTAAATCCCATTGATGCGCTAATTGCATTAACTATATCACCTAGAACTCCTCTTAGAAAATTTCTATTCATTCTATGATCGTGTTTGATATGCCCTATTACTGGTTCTATTCCTGCACGTGCTCTAAACCTTTTTCTTGTTTTTTGTTTCTTATACATGGTCTGGTTCTTTTTTCCTGAAATAGGTATATTAATTTCTACTCCTTCGGATTGTTTTGTTCCTAGATAACCTCTGTCGGTCATTGCTACGTTGGGCATTTTACCATTTACTATGTCTAATATTCTCTTGCATTGCTTCAGTACTGGCGGTAGAATCTTGCTATCATGAGGATTTCCTGTAACTGACAATGCGCCTAATATTACTTCTGTCTTGCTCCCTCTTATTATCGTTACTTTACTTCCAAATTCATATGCTTTGTGTGCCTTCCCTTTTGCTATACATGCTGTTTCTGGTTCAAGTAGTGAATAGATCTTATTCTTCGTCCCCCGTTTTTGCGCTAACACTTGTTCATACATACTCAATTCAGCTTTGTATGCTTCACTAAGCCGTTCAGAGAATAATTCTCTTTGTAGTTCTCGAATCAACCTTCCTGCGATTGTTTTTAGCCGCTTTCTTGCTTTTCTAGCTTTTTTCGCCCGACTGGGATTTTTAGAATTGTATTGATCCTTCATTAACTGCCTAACCTCACGCCGATAACTCTGGCGTAATTTTGTCCCCTCATTTTTCGATATTGTTAAACAATTATCGATTATTTTCTTCGCTAACTTTGAATCTGTTGGAAAAGTAATATTCTTGGGTTGAACCGTCTAATCTATCTGTACTTCCTTCTCTGTCAAGGCACCTTGATGTATTTCGACTGTGCAACTCATGATCTTCTCCTCCTTCTTGGCCCATTCGCTTACGGAAGTATACAAATTCTGAAGGATCAAAGGGTTGGATATTTTGAAAATATTGCTCGCCAGTAAAATACTGACAGTATGGGTTTTCAGTCCATCTTACAACAACTGATTCATCACTTTGATTAAACATGTTTTTCAAATAAAGCATACCAACCATAGTTCTGATAGGTATTGATGGACGTCCATTTATAGAATAATAATCTTCTAGACCTATCTCAAGTCCCGCCCAGCATACCTCTAAGACAAGTTGATACAATTCATGTGATTTGTTTATTAACCGATCTAATTGAACCTTAAAGAGGTCTAATTGCACTTCTTTTTTTAGTTTTCCTATCATCTTTTTTGCAAGGTAATCTACCCAAAATACAACTTTCTTGCAAAAAAACAAAGCAATTACACCTCTTAAGTAAATGATTAACAAATACTTATACTGTTTTTGAGAATCAACTACATAAGCAATACCCAAAGCTACCAATTTGCATAATCATGGATGGCTTATTTCTCAAATATCAAATGCGAGTATTACTTGTCGTTCTTTCTCTACTCAGTCATCAAAACTCACAGACCAGGGTCTACTTGTCAACTTCTTCAATTTCACCTTAAAGCGTTTGAGTGATTTGGGAAACACTCAGTGTTGATATCCCTTTTTGTCTTTGTAAAAATCATATTCCAACAATCCACCTTATGTATAATAGTAGACCCCTGATTTATCAGTATTCACTTTCAATCGTAATACTTTTTTAATCCAATTACTAACATAAAGCGAGTACCCACTCTCCCGCTCGCTGACTCTTCACAAATATGCTGATCTCATCTGCGTATCTGATAAATCTGTGCCCTTGTGATTCTAATTCCTAGTCCAGATCTGCCAATACTATATTGGATAAGATTGGACTCAGAATTCCTCCTTGAGATGTCCCTTCTCTGGGTTGATGTATAACCCCGCTGATCATGATCCCTCTTTGTAAATATCGACGTATCAGTCTAGATACTTCTTTATACGATAGACCAATACTTAGCTTACTCATCAATCTATGGTGGTATACTCTGTCAAAGAACTTCGATAGGTCGATTGATACCTTGTACTCGTAGCCTGAATTAATATAGTCTAATGATTGCTCCAACGCTAAATCCGCATTTCTTTCAGTTCTAAAATCAAAGCTATAATCCGAAAATCCACTATCCTATTTCTTTACAATTTTTTGGTTGATCGAGTGTTGGATCAGACTGTCTAATACTGTCGGGATCTTTGGGTGACGCTCACTTCCATCTGGTTCACCTATACTCACTCGTCTGATTAGCTATGGATTGTATTTTCCCATTAATAGTTTATCCCGAATCTCTGTCCAGTGTAACTTTAGATAGTCCTTCAGTTCTGACACTTCCATTCCATTTACTCCACTTGATCCACTATCCTGCGACTTTGTGATAGGCAATCTGGACATTGGTTTAGTTTGCTATATTTTTTATCAATACTTCCATAATAACAAAAAAAACTAATCATAGATTCCTGTTGCTCATTCTTGCATCATCATTTTGGTCGCATTCTCTTAGTTTCGGATTCCGTCCTATCCTCCAGTAGTGAGTTCTTCTAACTTCATTAAAGGTGTGACTATGCTTCACCCATAATAATAATAATAATAATAATAATAATAATATCAATGAGTTCGCAACTAACTCAATGTTCGGCCCTTCCTAATTGGTGAGTACTCAGTGGTAGGGTTTCATCCATCTCCATTCGTATCACAAGTACTATGAACTTTACTGACTTCTGCAACTAAAAAAATAGCCACAGATCTTCCAAGTTAAGATCAAATATCTTTCTTTCCATCTCCCCGCTGTATTTACGCAATTAGGATCTGTGTAGTAATTGGGCTTTGTTTTGTTTAGCACTCTCTTAACCCCGCCCTTAATATGCAATTTCTGTTCGTCGGGGCTACCTATGGCTATCGGGATTGCCATAAGCTTCCTTCAGACCCAAACTCTCAGTTACGCCCTTTCTCTTAACTAACGCACCACAATGCAGCCCGAGTATAGGGGCTTGCATCCCCTAGATTTGCCCGCACACTAAAAATAGCTATTCGCACCACTACGAACCCTATAACCGACAATATAAAAATAATTTAATTTCATTACACCAGATACTTACTAATTGGGTATTTGTTGTATTACCCCATCTAGATTAGATATGAACTTAGTATTCAACGGGTGGTAAATTATTTGCCCTTGAAGATAGTTTCTATCATCATTTGGGTTAGCATATTTAGCTTTACCATCCATGTTATAGTCGCCTTTGAAATAACCATGCGCAAAGTCATAATTAATCAAAAAACCAGGAGAGCTGAATAATGCATTTCCGTAAAGGATGTTAGCATCACTTACTGGAGCTGTAAACTTCAATTTACCATCAGAATTAAAATCACCTGCCCATAAAGCAAGATATCCATTCTTGACATTTGATTTCTGAGATAATCCTGTATAATCCAATCCATTTGATAATGAAGTCCCAAAGTTGAATGTAGGAGTTTCTGGTAAAGTAAAATCCACAAATTCACCATTGCCTACTTTCTCTGACATTACACCTAAGTGAGTTCTATGCCTGACACAAACATAGAAACTATCTATACTAATTTCTTGGAATCGCAATAGGCTCGCACCATCTAAATCAACAATATCCCCATCTCTCTGGAGTAATCCAGATCTAGTGGCTATGGTTACTTTGTTATCATTTTTATCTCTCAATTCGACGTATACCCAATCAACTATAGCATTATCGCCAGTAACAGAGAATATACCGACTGAATCAAGAATCTCTAAATTCTCAGCCCTTAATCCCGGCCCCACATTAACAAACTTGGTTGGGGTATCATCGAACAATTCATTCACATAGGTATATGGATCTCTCACTGGTATATAGTTCTCCCCAGTATGAGGACTCTCTCTTAACCCGTCTCGCATCAATGGTAGTCCATCAATTGACATTTCGTCTCCATTCTGTATCAATGAACCTTCTAAATAAACTCTGAGCTTCAAAGAAAGATCATCAATAACTTGGATATGAAGTGTAGCATCCGTGCAAGCTACGGAAGTATTATTATCACATATTGAATATACGATTTCTAATGCTCCAAAGAAAGTTTCATTAGGTGTGAATTCGTATGATCCATCAATATTAAAGTAGTATGAGCCTTCTGATATAAGAATAGGACTAATCATAGAGCCTTGTTGAGTGACAGACAATTCATCATTCTCTGGATCTAAGTCGTTATCTGCAACGTTTCCACTTTTTGCCATACCTTTTAATGTGTAAGTAAAATCATCCGCAGCGACAATAGAATTTACTGCATTTGATGCATTAACCGTTATTATTTGTCTTGAGTGACTACAATTAAAAGCACTTTCACATACTTCATATACTATGGTATCATGTCCAATGAATCCTGGATTCGGTGTATAATCAAAAGTACCCGTTCCAGAAAGCACTACATTCCCATTCTGAGGAGAATCGATAATAGACAAGGTAGAATAATCTAAATTACAACCTAGAGTATAAACACAATCATCATTTGATAGTGGATTAACAGTAATTGTATTCCCATGTAAAGTTAAATCCGAATTAGCATATGTTGTCCAAAATTCTAGATTACTCACTGGATTGCTTTGACCATTTACATTGTCGATTACATTTATTTCTAAAAATGCACTTTGACAACCAGAAGTCATAGGTGGAATGCATGCTGGGATTTTATATAAATACTTTCCTGGCTTATTTGTAACAAATGCATATGTGCCATCTGAATTGATATTTAACTCTGGTAGACTCGCTAGCGGTTTTTCCATAGTCACTTTTAGATTACTGTATGTTACAGCAGCACTAAAATTATCATTCGTTTTCATATCTCCTACTATATTTTGATCAACTAATGCCACATTGAAATCGTGGTTCAGACAATTACCAACTGTGATAGGATCTGTCGTACCTCCCGCAGAACAACCATTATTTGAGTCTACAAAGGTAAACGTAACGATTCCAGGCGCTTTCCCAGTGACTATACCAAAGTTTGAAACTGTAGCTACAGCACTATTACTACTTGTCCATAATCCTCCAGAATCGGGAAATAATAAAGTAGTATACCCCGAACATATTTCACTATCTCCAGTTATCTGCGCTCCTATTTCTGAAGCTACATCTACACTTAAGTTACCACCAGATTTACATCCTGTTAGTGCATCTTCAAACACAAACGATGCTGTTCCTTCGGCTACTCCGGTTACTACTCCGTCATTCGTTACTGTTGCTATTGTAGGAGATAAACTTTCCCATGTTCCCCCTGTCGATGGAGACAACAAAGTTGGTGATCCTATGCATACTATTGGAGATCCAGCTAATGATACATTAGGTGGTCCGTTAACGACAAGTGTCTCACTTATATCAGATACGCATCCTGAACTGGCATCTGTAAATCTAAACTTGACAGTTCCTGCAGATACACCCGTTATCAAACCATCATTTGTGAGCGTTCCAATTAGAGGGTTTGTACTTTTCCAAGTTCCAAGATTTGCGGAAGTAATATTAGTCATGCCCTCTTCGCATATTGAAGTAGGTCCAGTGAAATTGATTGCTGGACCACTATTTACAGTGATATCATTATTCACTTCAGAATCACAACCTGTACTTAATTCTGTAAAAATAAACCTAGCGTTCCCTGGTAATACACCCATAACTTGACCATTATTTTGAATCGTGGCAATACTAGGATCTAGTGCAGTCCAAAAACCTCCTGTACTGGGTGTCAAATATGTTATATTTCCGATGCAAATATCAGAAGGTCCATTAAGTTCTGTTATAGGGTTTTCACTAACAGTTATATTACCAGAAGCATCAGATGTACAACCAATGTTACTATCCGTAAATGTAAAATTAACTTCTCCTGGAGCGATAGCTGTTGCTAGTCCATTATTATCTATTGTTGCTATTGATGTATTGTTACTTATCCAGGTACCTCCAGAAGATGGTAGCATCTGAACTTGTTCATCAATACAGATATGACTTGGCCCATTTATCAATACAGATGGTGGTCCAAACACAATTACTGGTGATGTTTCATTTGATTCACACCCACCATCTGAAACAAAAATAAATTTCACTATTCCTTGAGATAATCCTGTCACAACTCCTGCATTTGTTATCGTCGCAACACTTGGATTATTACTGTTCCAACTACCACCTATGTTAGGTGAAACCAAAGTAGTTTCGCCTACACATATCGTATTATCTCCATCAATTGATACTGGTGCCTTTTGTAATACTGTAACTGGTAACGAAGCATCTGATACACAATTAGACCCCGTTTCATAAAAAATAAACGTAGCTGTCCCTGATGCCACACCGGCAACTTCACCATTAGAAGATATAACTGCAACAGCGTTATTACTACTAGTCCATGTCCCTCCAGAGCTTGGAGTTAAGTATGAGGAAAAACCTATACAGATTTCATCGTCTCCTGTAATTTCAGGAACAGGCTTTGTATAAACATTTAATGATCCATCGGTAGTAATTGCGCAACCAGTAGATGTATCTTCAAAAGTAAATTGAGCGGATCCAAAACCTATAGCTGTAACTAAACCAATATCATCTACTGTAGCTGCACTTGTATTGGATGAGGTCCATGTACCGCCTATGTTAGGACTCAAATTAGTAGTAGTTCCTAAACAGATTTCTGATGGCCCAGAAAATCCGACAACAGGATTTGAAATAACTGTAATACCTATTGACTGATCAGAAGTACATTCTGTATTGCTATTAAAAGTAAAAATCACCATACCTGTGTTATGGCTTGCTATTTCTCCATTACTATTGATCGTAGCGATATTTATATTACTACTTGACCAGGTTCCTCCAGAATTTGGCAATATAGAAGTCGCTTCATTTAGACATATAGTACTAGGTCCAGTAAGTGTTATTTCTATCGGATCCTCAACAGTCAATGGTGGTGATGGATCTGATGAGCATCCAGTTAAATCATTTGTATAAATAAATGATACTGTTCCTGAGTTATCCGATGTAATTGTTCCGTTTTGAGAAATAGTCGCTACAGTTATGTCTGTACTTGACCATTGTCCTCCAGATGTTGGAAAAATGCTCGATTGTTCTCCTTTACAAATAGAAGTAAGTCCCGTAAAACTAATTGTAGGATTTCCGTTTACTGTCAATGGCGCAGATAATTCAGATAAACAACCAGTAGCATTATTTGTAAAGATAAATCTTGCAGAACCTGCTCCTATCGCTGTAATAATACCGGTATCATCTATGGTCGCTACAGCTTCGTTTGTGCTTGCCCAAGTTCCTCCTGAATTTGGAGTAATACTTGAAAAACCTCCTATACAAAGATCAGAATTTGACAAACCATTAATTGAAGGTGGTCCCAATACAGCAATAGATATAGTTTCGTCTGAAACACACCAATTAGTTGATTCAATAAATGTAAACGTAGCATTACCGACTGACTTTCCAGTTACTATTCCAGAACTATTTATACTAGCTACACCATTGTTGCTGCTTATCCATATACCACCTGAAGTTGGAGATAATGAAGTTGTACTATTGACACAAATTCCTGCAGCACCCAAGAGGGAAACATCAGGAATCCCCACTACCGCAATTGGAGTAGATAACACTGCTGTACAACCTTCAGTAGACATAAATAAAATAGATGCATTTCCACTACCTACACCTGTTATTACTCCCGTTGTGGATATGGTCACGATACTTTCATCAGATGAAGACCAAACTCCACTAACTGATGCATTAACAAATGTATTTTCTCCCCCACATATAGTTGAAGGACCATTTAATGATACCGAAAGATCATTATTTATTGTGATGAGAAATGTACCACTACCTGCGCAAACACCCGTTGTTAGATCATAAGTTATTGTCGCTGTCCCTTGTCCTTCTGAAGTAATTTCACCGTTTAGATCGATAGTAGCTACTCCCGGATTTGAACTGCTCCATGACCCACCAGTTTCACTTGCTGTCAATGTTGGATTATCGCCAAGGCAAATCTGGTTAACTCCTGTGATTGTTACTGTATTATTTGTTTCTATAGTTAAAGTAGCAGCAGTTCTAGTTGTACTAGCGTATGTATCGTTAAAAGACTCTGCGTAATAAGTTACAGTACCTACACCAACTTGTGATGGTGGATCAACTAAATTGCCTGCAGTCGCAGCATCGTACCAAAAAATATTTCCACCAGTAGTATTAGAAGTAGCAGTAGCTGTAAGAGTTTGGGTAGTTGTTCCGTCTGAACAAACCGTTTGGTCCCCACTAGAAATAGGGGTATCATCACCAAAGCAAAGTGCATCATTATAAAGTACACCTGTACTAAATCCAATTGCCCCACCTGTAGAAAGCATTCTTCCCTCTACGCTTGTATTTGCGCCTGCACTACAAGCCCCATTATGAGCAAGAACCGTACCCTTCATATAAGTAAAAGTCCCCATAGAAGCAGCACCTTCCGAAATCCAAAAAACATTACAACGACGCGTTCCATTCGTTAAAATCACCCTTGACTGTGCAGCTACTGAAAATGCCCCTGCAAATTTAAAAATAAATATTGCATCGGAATCACCTAGACCGTCTAATGTGATGGTTCCCGCTAAAGATCCTGCTGCGGCTATAGAATAAACCCCTGTATTTAACGTTTCTCCACTTCCAAAAGCTGGCGTATGTCCAGTTACCGTATTTGGTATAGCCATAAGTGCAGTATAAGCGTAATCTAAATCAATTCTGGCTTGATCTGTTACAGCATCCGCAGTATAAAAAGATCCAACTCGAGTTGAAGTCCCAAAACCACTTATAGTGCCTCCCCCATCTGTACCAATATCGCCAACTATTGCAGATGTAGCGGCATTTGCCACAGCACCAAAACTAGTAAAAAGGCCAAATTTCTTAATACTTCCTAAAACATCAACAGCGGGAGCAGCAGTACAGTCACCTACACAATTTATTGGAATAGTAATAGGACCACCAGGCATCTCTGCCGCAGCGTTAGCTGCAATAGATATGGCTCCTTCTGAGCTAAAAAGTCTTCCTTTTATCGTACTATTTGCACCAAGAGTTACAGCTCCAGGGTGTGCAAATACAGTTCCTTTCATGACACTTGCCGCTTCGACAGTAATAGCTCCTTGGGCAATCCAAAAAACATTAGCAGCTCTTGTTCCATTACTTAAATTAATTGTTGAACCCGCTCCTACTGTAAGTGCTCCTTCAAATTTTATTATGAAAACAGCATCAGTATCTCCTCCTCCATCAAGAGTAAGATCTCCAGCTACAGACCCAGCACCACCTATGGAATAGACGCCAGGAGCAATAGTTTCTCCACTCCCAAAAGCGGGAGCATGAGTACTAGGCTGGGTAACGAAGATATCGTCAAGATGAATATATACCCTGAGTAAATCTATTCTAGCCTGAATAGCTGTAGCATCAGCATTGTACGTTGTACAACAATATCCATTTGATGAATCAAATCCAGGACCGCTAATTGATCCAGCATTTGTCCCTGCATCGCCTGCAGAGGTTCCACCATTTGTGACAGCTCCCACTCCAGTAAAGGTCCCAAAAGAGGAAAGTATTCCTAATTCAAGTGTTTGGCTAAAACTTTTATTTGAACACAACAATATTGCAATAGTTGTTATAGATAATAATATATATTTTTTCATATAAAGTTAATCTTTTGAAAGGTCTGATATTAGAATAAATCTAATTTAGCTATCGGCAGTGATCCAATTATAGTCACATTTACTTGTCGGGGATGTCGACATCCACTAGAAGATATAATGAGAACAGCATAGGTTTTAGCAGTTGAGGAATTAACAATTTGAGATTTCCTATTTTATTCAATTGACAATGGGTTTGCATGTATTGAGGCTAATTGCTTATAAAACCTAATAAGATTAGAGTTCTATGGCATTGAAGCCAACTATCGGCTATTTAAACAAAAAGAAATAGCATTTGCTACTTTTCTTGGAAAATTTGGATTGATAGTTAAAGTATACATATAACCGGTACTTACTTCTATCTATTATTCGGTCAAGTTCCGCTAGAAGTTGTCCCGCCTCCATCTAGATTCCAATCAAAATCGTCAGAATTATCTTGAATCCAATTCCCTACGGAGGTTTCGAAGTCATCAGAAATAGGGACAGATATAATTTGGGAACGGCATTGGTTGCAAACACCATAGCCAGACTATAAGAATAGTATAAACATACTATTCTTATATAGGCATCTATATATTTATGTATCAGCTTACTAGTAAGCAAACTGATACTCGGTTGATTATTATTTTGCATAATATTAATTTTGCTATTAGCCTATAAGTGCACGCTTGCCTCTCTTTTCTCAGTTTCGATAATCCACAGTTAGTATGTATCAAAAACATAAAATTCAAATAATGATTGGGTTAGATCATTATATCTAAATTTCAAATATTTAAACTTTCTCTGGTAAAAAAAAGTCACTCTTCGAAACCTGTAAATTATTGATCCCTTAACATAAGGAAACTCACATTTATATTACCGCAAAATAAGTAGTAATAGGCTTTTAATAGAATTGATTGGTTCAATTGACCTTTACTTTACTAAACAAAAAGGTGAAATGCCAACTAGTTTACAAAACAGATATTTTTAACAACAACTTGAGGAGGTTTATTTTTTGTTTTAGCTCTTTTTTAGCTCCACTCCAATTGTTAGATTAAATATTGAACCCGCAATTAATACCAAGTCATCAACTCCATGAAATTACAACTAAAGTTTCGCAGCTGTCAAGCTACTGATTATTAACTAATAATACATGTAAAAATGGTTACATAACATAGGCTAAAGCCTTATCTTTAAAAGAGTTACAAAGCTTTTCAAAGATATATATTATGCAACACAATAAAGGTATTCAAAAAAAATCAGAAATCAATGATTTAACGTCAGATGATGCTCATGTGCTAAATTCATTGAGCAGAGTTATCGATCGATTCAACATGTCAGCTATCACTAGTGTGTTCAGTTCTTTAAAAGTTAGGGGGATCAATGCTAAGGAATGATTCAATAA
>JBLHWH010000185.1:0-12505 GCA_047628935.1 Halioglobus sp.
TTACGGGGCTGTTACACTTAACACCTATCATTACTAGAGATCACAAATTGTGATCTCTTTTTTTTTGTTTTTCTGTAACACCTGCATAGCTCATGCATCTAATCTATAAATACATAATAATAATAATAATAGAAATGACACACTCAATCACAAAAACAAAAAAGATTATGATAACAATAGCTTTAATAATTGCAATTCCACTTATTATACTAAGTATAATAGGTCAGCAAAAAATACACATCAAAAGTGAATTAACCATCAACAAAAATACGGATGAAGTATGGGAAGTTATGGGCAAACAATTTGGTGATGTCCACTTATGGTCTAGTAATTTTAAGGACTCAAAACCTGCTGGAGATAAAATATTTGAAGGGATTGATTACTCCCAAAGAATTACCATAACGGATAGAGGTGAAACGATACAAGTACTAGATACTTTTGACTCTGCGAACTATAAATTGACTTATCACATCTCAAAAGGATTACCTGGAATTGCAAAAACAGCAGTTGGTATATGGTCATTAAAACCAATTCAAGACAACCAAACAATGGTTGTTTTAGAATTTAATATGGAAAGCAAAAACATAATTGGATACTTATTATCTCCTATCATCAAACTTAAATTAGGAAAGTCTGCAGGAGAAATTGCAGAAGAATTGAAGCACTACATGGAGAATGGAACTGCGCATCCTAGAAATGCACCCTCAACTATCAATAAATAAAAATAGAAATTATGTACAAGAGTATATCAGCAGAGTTTCCTTATAATCAAAGTATTTAGAGGTAAAAGGGAGTAGAATACATTATATTGAAACTGGAAATTTATATCCTCGAAAACAAAATGCTTAATTAAAATTAGTGTTGTAAATATCACCTAAATAAGGTAATTAAATTCAAAATATTATGATCAAGTTTACAAAAAAAGCAATAGTTAATGCAGATGCAGATAAGGTATGGGGAATATTTGCACATGGATTTAATGATGCTTATAAATGGATGGCATCTGTAAATCATTCTTTCGCTAAAAATAATGGCGAATCATTTGAAGGATGTCAATCAGACGGGAGAGTTTGCGAACTAAGTTCGGACGGAAAAGGGATAAAGGCTTCGGAGCAGTTTTTGGCATATAGTGAAGAGAATAAAACAGCAACTATTAGGATTGATTTTCTCAATTCTCCTTTCATCTTTCCTGTTAAATTCAACACACTTGATTTTTCATTGAAAAATATAGGTGGAGATACATCTGAAATGACGTGGAAATTCCGATCAGACATTAAGTTTTTCGGTTATCTCTTATGGCCTCTTCTTAGAATTGCTTTTGGAGTCTTTATCGAACAGATTATTGAAGAATTAAAGTTTTATGTTGAGAATGGCACTCCTCATCCTCGTAAGATTAAGGCTATGAAAAAGGAGGGAGCAATTTGAAAGATATCATTGAAGAAGATTTTCCTGATGAAACTGGAAGCAAAATCACTAATGCTTACGATGAAATAAAGTGATATTATTGACCTCAAATAAATAGTAATAATAATGGATATAGTAAAAAAGATCCTAAATTTTGACTAACCCACCGCAAGCGGATGGAGCATTCGCCAAAATTTTCCCAACCTAAACGTCGGAAATCGGATCTTTTTTGTGATAAGGCGTTTTTATGCAAAAACATCTTTTTATGACTCCGACGTAAGCATCGGATAATTTAAGTATTAAAATACCTGATGCTCCAAAATCAATTCGAAAAGGACTTCCATCAAAAATGATATTGGATAAAGAGGTCGTGAATCAGTTAGCTAAAAATTTGCATCATGTTCATGCATCATTCGATAAGGAAGCTTTTATTAGTGATGCTATAAATGGGATTTTTATAAATTAAACCTTTTTCTTAACTGTAACATTCTCTCCTTGTTCTCGAAATGTTATTAACAAAGAAGCCTCACAGAAACATGAGGCTTCATTTAGCAAATTCACCAATTTACAAACTAGGTAATTAAGGTAAATACTACTTATTTTTCATTCAATTCATCAATTCTTTTCTGTTTTGCTTCTGAAACTTTTCCTGTTTCTGCAAATACTTTAATGTCATTTAAGAATACATCTATTAAAGTAGTAAGGTTGTCGTTCATCATATTAGACATCTTTTCCTCTAAAGGCCCTCTAACTTTCCATTCCATATTCACAACAATTTTAGACTTGTTTTGGGAATTACTTACCACGGTCATTTCATTAGTGGCCTTCGCCATCATTTCTAGCATTCCCTGAATAGCTTCGTATGATAGATTCATTTATTTGTACTCTGCCGAGCATCATTTCCTGTGGCTGTTTCATCTGTACAGTTATTTATAATTCGTCCTTACTTATTCCATCATCTGAATCAGAAATCACATGACGACTATTTATATGAGCCACGAACCCAGGCATTTCCTCATGTACATCGAATGCGGGCGTACGGTTACCATAATTATACTCAGTAATTCTTTCATTTAGATTAGAAAATCCTTTTGCGCATGCATCTCAGGTTCGTGTATCTCATACAGCTCCATCAAACTTCTCATACCCAATACCAACCGAATGACTTACTGCTTCACTCCATTCACCCACTCGTGATAAGTCATACCCGATAATTCACCATAGTTCCGCAGCCGCAACGTTTACAATTACTGCCGGGCTAATTTCAAATTGTTGCATATTGTAACTTGATATACCTTAAATCCGCAAGGTGAAGTTTAGGACAACAAAATTCAATTTTAGGGACGTGGCAATCTTTTCATTTCAACAAAAAGAGTATTTGTGTACTATGATACTGTAATCAATAATAATTGATCTTGAAAGCATTATTATTCTTAACTAAATTTTCGCAATCATTAAGCTGCTTACCAAATAATAATACGTATAAAAAATTGAATAATATAAACTAAAACCTTATCTTTAAAAGAGTTACAAAGAGTCACATTACGCAACACAATAAAGGTATTCAAAAGAAATCAGAAATCAATGATTGTAACATCTGATGATACTCATGTGATAAAATCATTGCGTAGAGTTGTCGATCGATTTAACATGTCAGCGATCACGAAGGTATTCAGTTCTCTAAAATTTAGAGGGATCAATGCTAATGAATTATTCAGAGTGGTGTTTATGTTTCCGTTTTTAAGTATCGATAATATCCAATGTCTATTTTCTAGTGGCTTACATCATGAAGTAGTTGGTAAGAAGGATATTTACTACCTGTTTCTGAATAACCCCAATGTACCGTGGAGAAAGGCTATGGTATATTTCTCAAATCATTTTCTTAAGCAAGCAAAACTAAGTACCTCCCTAGTCATTCTATAAGAATAGCAAACTTATTTTATTTGCTAAGAAAAGCTGATTTTAGTTTCATAGGAATGATATAAAACGCAGGGTTAGGTTTGCCCGAGTCATCTCCAAAAAAATAAAGTGACAGCAGAAAACCACCGTCACTTTAAATTAACTAACTAAAACTAATCTTGAATATCTTAAACTCCATCCCCTACCCGTAAGCAAGTTTTGTTCTTACTAAATCATAATCACCGTAGTGACTTTTAATATTTGCTTTTAATGCTTTTCTAGCAAAGAAAATCCTACTTTTTACTGTTCCTAAAGGCAATTCTAACTCATCTGCAATTTCTTGGTATTTAAACCCAATATAATGCATCATGAATGGTTTCTTGATACTTTCGTCAAGCTTCTTAATCATTCTTGTAAGCTCATCCATGAGTATATTTCTACCCGCATCATTATCTACAGTCCTATCTCCACTATTTAGGAAAAACTCATTTTCTGTAGTATCAATGATTGTATTCCTCTTAACCTTTTTTCTATAATTATTGATGAAGATATTCTTCATGATTGTGAATGTCCACGCCTTAAAATTAGTCCCAGATCTGAACTTTTCCCTATTGGTCATTGCTCTGAATGCCGTCTCCTGATACAGATCTTTTGCATCTTCTTGGTTCTTCGTCAGGTTGTATGCAAACGAATTTAAAGATGTTGTAAGATGGTCAAATTTTGAATCGAATTCTATTGTTGACATAATTAATAGTTGTGGTTATTATTTTATATTTCAAATATATGACAAGCTAAACAAAACACCAACTATAATTAAACAAAATGACGGACACTTTAGTTTGCCTTCACAAATCGACACACAGCCATACTGACTTCCAACTTATTATGAAATGTGAACAGAATGTTAAATATTTTACTTTCAGTATACAATGAAAGTAAAGTGTCTTTATCACCTTCAAAATTTATATCTATTCCCAATGTAATAGACATAATTAAAATACAACTAAGGTAAATCCTTAGACTATGCTTTGATCTAAAAGTATGAAGTGATATATCGTTATGATGTGCTAAATTTGTAATTCTACCGACCAATCGGGGCTTCTTTGAATTCTACACAAAAGAAACATAGACTTATAAATATGTATATTCAAATTATTTTTTGTTCATCTACATTGTTTCTTCCAATGATTCATTGCAAAGACAATCTATACCAATAGTAATTGGTGTTAGAACCAAAATTCTAAAAAAAAGTGACAGCAGAAAACCACTGTCACTTTAAACAAACTAACTAACTAAAACTATTTTTTCACAAAATCTCTATTTCTAACTAAACGCAAGTTTTGTTCTTACTAAATCATAATCACCGTAGTGACTTTTAATATTTGCTTTTAATGCTTTTCTAGCAAAGAAAATTCTACTTTTTACTGTTCCCAAAGGCAGATCTAACTCATCTGCAATTTCTTGATATTTAAATCCTGAGTAATGCATCATGAATGGCTTTTTAATACTCTCGTCAAGCTTTTTTATCATTCTAGTAAGCTCACCCATCAGTATATTTCTTCCAGCATCATTATCTACAGTCTTATCCCCACTATTTAGGAAGAACTCATTTTCGGTAGTATCGATGATTGTATTTCTTTTAACCTTTTTTCTATAATTATTGATGAAGATATTCTTCATGATTGTAAATGTCCACGCCTTAAAATTAGTCCCAGGTCTGAACTTTTCCTTATTCGTCATTGCTCTAAATGCCGTCTCTTGATAAAGATCTTTTGCATCTTCCTGATTCTTCGTCAAATTGTATGCGAATGAATTTAAAGATGTAGTAAGATTGTTAAAATTTGAGTCAAATTCTATTGTTGACATAATTAATGGTTGTGGTTGTTTATTGATGATACAAATATACAACATGTTAAACAAAGTACCTATTATAGTTAAACAAAATAACGCAAATTTTATTTTTTTTCATAGATGAAAACAAATAACTACTGAAAATCAATTAGTTACGCGCCGATAGCAAAATGTTAAATATTGTACTTTCAGTACATACTGAAAGTACAATATCTTTAATCCCATCAAATTGACATAATATACCCAATGATAAATACATAAATAAAATTGAATTGAATTGCAATCTTAAACCATGTTTTGATCTAAAATATTTATAGTTTGTAGTTATGATGTGATAAATTGATAATTCTACCAATCAAATTGGGTTCATCTGGCGTCTACACAAAGAACAATAGACTTATGAAAACATATATTCAAATTATCATTTTGTTCTTTATCCTTTTATCAAGCTATCATCCATTACATAGCCAATCAATGTCAGTGACCGCTAGTGAAAGAATCACTCACTACTTTGACGTATTAAACTGATCATCTTCAATCCGAATATGAAATAAGAAACACTTACTTTTTAAAAGTAGATTATAATGAGATAAAAACTACAGGACTACTAAAGAACCTTGCACTCAAATTTGAAAAAAATCCGATCAAACAAAGTACTAAATTCCCAATTTACTAAAGTCCGTCCAATAGACTGTTCTTCTAATGAACGAATTAAAGAGTTGACTCGAAGCAAATTGATGTAGCACAGCAAATGATAAAAAGAGTAGTGAAAAGAAGATTGCCTATAGATTATGTCTTAGTCGACTCTTGGTTTGTTTGCGAAAATTTATATGTGGGGTAACAAAAGTTAATCTTGACATGATTGGCTATATAAAAACCAACCGCAAGGTATTAATTGGAACAAAAACCCACCTAATCAATACACTACCAGAGACGCAAATAAACAAAATTGTGAGTTGTAAGAAATATAAATGTCAGTATTTCACTGTGCATGTAATTTATAATGGGATAGCCCTCAAAATATTCCTTGTTCGAATAGATGGTCAATCAACATGGAAATATTTAGTAACAACAGATAAGAAGCTTTCTTATGTAAAAACAATGAAGCTGTATCAAAAACGGTGGCCCATTGAAGTGTTTTTTAAAGATGCAAAGCAACACCTAAATCTACTGGGCTGTCAATCAAAAGACTTTGACGCACATGTTGCTCATTACTCAATGGTATGCACGTCATTCACAGCATTGTCCCTGATCAAAAGGATCGAAGGGCATGAAACGATTGGGAAACTGCTAATTAATTTAAAAGATGGATTAATCCAACAATACATTCTTTAGAAAACTTGGAAGCTCGTAATGACAATTCATAATGAAGTTTTAGTGAGCCTGGGTGTCAACTTAGACCATCTTATCCGAAAAATAATTAATGGCGATAATTTGAGAAACCATATTAACGGCTTTGCTGATTTACTACTTATGAGCAATAAATATCAACACAAATCGAAGACATTATTCAACTGCAAAATTTTAGATCATAATACAAAAATAGTGTAAACCAGCTCTTCCGCACTGGACTAATCCAAGCATTTTTCATCATTAATCAACACAAATAAAATACCACTAACTACTGTCTAACAGTATATTATAAAAAACAAAAGCACATCCAAACGAATAGGTGTGCTTTTTGATTATTTATTATTTCTATAAAACTATAGTGATCCTCTTAGTTCTTGTTCTCTTTCTTTCACTTCGAATAATACCTCCAAATTTCCTTTCCCAAAAGACGTTGCTCCTTTGCTTTGGATAATCTCAAAGAACATAGTTGGTCTAGGACCAACTATCTTAATGAGTATCCGCAGCAAATACCCTTCATTATCTTTATCTACTAATATACTTAGATCTTTCAGAGGCTTGAGGTCTTCAGATACTCCCCCTACTCTATCTAATAATAAACCATAATAAGTAAAGGAAATATTAAGAAACGCTACAGCCCTATCTCATAATTCAGTTAACGTTTCTATGATATTATCTGTATTCAAAGCGACGTGTTACACGCCAGCCCCTTCATAGAACTCTAAGTATTCATCTACTTGCGACCTTTCCAAGCCTTCAGCTAGCTCATTGTTTGGTGAGTTAGTATAGTCTTTTGTCTTAAAAAAACCAAAAAGTCGACCTAGAAACCAACCATTTTTCCGTGAAGAGTTTTGATAAGTACTAAAGCCGACTTCGATTCGTCGTGAGCGCAATTATTTATACATGTAAATTATATCTTGATGAATTTTATTGGTTTTGATTTTACACCTTCCATATTCAAAATGTAGACTCCAGTTTGCAGGTTGGTGACATCTAACTCTACCTTTGAAGCACTTCTGTCTAGAGATGTCGACATCACTTGTTTACCATCTAGACTAAAAATAGAAAACTGAGAACCATCACTATAATGATTAAATCCACTAACCACTAGCCTATCAGTCACTGGGTTATTATGAATGCGTAAGCTATTTTCTTCTACATCTACATTTGATACTAGAAAATTTCGCTCTTCAATTTGAAAACTAAAATCAACTTCTACATCAATAACACTTCCTGCCTCTTCAATAAAAATGGAACTCCATGGATCATTTTCTGTAGTAAATATATCAAGGGTACTTCCATCAATACTCGGCAAAATTGTAAGCGTAAACCATGTCTCATTAGAAGCAATATCTATAGCATGGACATCATCAGGTGTCCATAAAGTGTTGATTATCTTATCATCATTGAAAATATTATGTGGAATACCACCAAACGGGCTACCTGAAGTAAGCTCAATAATTTTAGCATTTTCAAAATTCAACCTGAATTGCCATGCTATCAAATTATCAACTTGATCAGACCATATATCCAGTGTAAACTCTTCTCCCGCAGTGAATGTCTTTTCTTCTATATACATAGGTATAGGAATAGGGCCTTCACCTGAAATCACTACCATTATATATTCCGTAAATATTATAGATGGAGTAGCCCCTTCGGTTTTTGCTACAACTTTCACCTCAATTGTTTCCCCTATGTTGTGAGCAAATACTCCATTCAAGCTTCCTCTCTTGATAGTTAGACTGTAGTCCGAACAAGGGTAAACTATGTTAATATCTAATAAGTCCTCAGAAAATGGAATGAAATATTCTCCGTTAAACTCAATCGTCTTGACACTAGGTATATCAAAAACTACATCTTCCTCACAGTCTGTTATGATAATATTTACTTCAGTTACTGCTTTATCATTGTGGTCATAGACAAATACATTGTAGATACCTGAAGAGAGGTATGATTGACCATAGTTAATTATCGTTGCCGTCTCATCATTTGGGTCGAAAGAATAAGTATGCGTCGGATCTGCATCTACAATTAAATCACTCGCTGTAATCGCAAACGGTAACTCATCATAAGTAATCGTTACACCTGAAACTCCATGAAGGGTAAATATTTCATCTACTTTCAATATTTGTATGAAAGAATATGTAGCATTTCCAACCCAATCTAATATTGTATATTCAAGTAGTTTCTTATCACAATTACCATTATCATCTTCTACAATAAGGATTATTTCCGGTTCTGATATATAAACACCATCATTTGTTGTTGTTGGAGCAGCACCAACCGCAGAATGGCAATCATTAACATAGATAATATCCCATGGCAAAGTTACCTCTAGTGAATCAGGAATTTGGCTGAACAAGCTGTTTGAAACGACCAACAACACAAAAAGTAATAATTTTCTCATTTTAAGCTCATTTGGTTTAAGTCAGAATGACAACATCCTCACTGTTATAATTTAATTATAATACAAACATAGCGCAAAACGATTCTCTGACCTAGGACAATTACTTCCATTTGTTTTCAAAATGGAATACTAAAATAACTCTTACCCTCTGAATTACAATATATTAAAAATTAAAAAAGCACAACCAAACTAATGATTGTGCCGTATAATTATTTATTATTTCTATAAAACTATAGTGTTCCTCTTAGTTCTTGTTCTCTTTCTATCGCTTCGAATAGCGCTTTGAAGTTTCCTTTTCCAAAAGACGTCGCCCCTTTTCTTTGTATAATCTCAAAAAACATAGTTGGTCTAGGGTTCACTGTTTTAGTAAATATCTGCAGCAAGTATCCTTCATCATCTCTATCTACTAATATACCTAGATCCTTTAATGGCTTAAGATCTTCATCTATCTCCCCCACTCTATCTAATAATGTATCATAATAAGTTGATGGTATATTAAGAAACTCTACACCTCTATCTCTTAATGCCGTTACCGTTTCTATGATATTATCAGTATTAAAAGCTACGTGTTGTACACCCGCACCTTCATAGAACTCTAGGTATTCATCTACTTGTGACTTTTTCAAACCTTCCGCTGGCTCATTGATTGGAAATTTAATCCTTCCATTTCCATTGCTCATCACTTTACTCATGAGTGCCGTAAATTCTGTAGATATATCATTATCATCAAAGGAAAGTATCTGCTTGAATCCCATAACCTCTTCGTAGAAATTCACCCATTTGTTCATATCCCCTAATTCCACATTACCTACCATGTGATCTACAAATTTTAATCCCGTAGATTCCGCTTCATACCGTGGTGCCCATTTTTCATATCCTGGTAAGAATGTACCATTATAATCTTTACGCTCAACAAACATATGTATTACTTCTCCATAAGTATAGATACCAGATCTCACTACTCTGCCATCTTTATCTTCTTCTGTTAAAGGCTCCATATATGATCTTGCACCTCTACTGACAGCATCATTATATGCTTTTGTTGCATCTTCTACCCATAGTGCATTTATTTTGACGCCATCGCCATGAGCGTCTATATGTCTCCCAATATCTGATCCACTATGAAGAGGCGAAGTAAATACTAATCTGATTTTGTCTTGTATAATTACATAGGACTCTCTATCCTTCACTCCTGTCTCAAGTCCTGCATATGCCAAACTCTGAAAGCCAAATGCTGTCTTATAATAATATGCCGCTTGTTTCGAATTACTAACATAAAGCTCTATATAATCCGTACCATTTATAGGCATGATATCTGTGTCCTGAGCTTGCACTTTAGGTTCCTGTGTTAAGTGATTCATTTATTTTATTGATGAAGTTGAAAAAAATGTGGTTCTAGAATAAAGGTGTGGCCTTCACTTAGTTGCCTTAGCAACTGTTGTCTATGCAAATATAGTACTTTTGAGAGAATTAAGCAAGTAGAGGTATTTGACCTCAAATGAACTGATCAACTCAATCATAAAAACCTAGAAAATACAAGTATCTCCAGTTCGAAAACTAGAGGGTATTATTTGTCGCTCCAACGGATTCCAATTATAACGTTATTCATATTCTTCAAAATTCTCAAAGATCTTATCTAGTATTCTTGTAAAGTCTTTATAATCTGAATCAGAAAGACCTTTCCAAGACAGGTTTCTCAACCTATCTACTTCATTTTGGCAATGGTTGATCAAATCAGCTCCACTAGTTGTTACGCTTATAGATGTCTTTCTTCGATCTCCTTTTTCTTCGATTCTATTTACCAATCCCTTTTTGACAAGATTATCAATAATTCTAGAGATTGTTGGCGCATTTTTAAAACTTAATTGTCCAATTGACTTTTGAGACATCGTCCCATTTTTATTGACAGTATCTATCACAATCCATTGCTCTGGCGTGATATCCACTCCTAAGTTCTTGAATGCTTTAGTAAAGCTCAGCTTAGCATTCCTAGTTGTTCGCTCAAGTAAAAAACCAATTCGTTTGTTTTTATGATCTCCCATACTTACAATTTCGCTGGTAATATCTTAGCCGTTACTTCTCCGAATCCTACTCTTCGACCATCTTTAGAGCAAAAACCTCTCATCGTAACTGAATCATTATCTTGAATAAATTTTCGTTCTTCTCCACCATTCAATGTCAATGTTTTCTTTCCTGCTTGGGTAATTTCCAATAATGAACCATACGAATGCTCATCTTTACCACTGATAGTACCTGATGCCATAAGGTCTCCTACATTAACATTACAACCATTTACTGTATGGTGCGCCAACTGTTGTAGTTGATTCCAATACATAAACTTATAATTAGATTCTGAAATCACAGTTTCTACACCTCCCTCTGGAGAAAGCGTAACTTCTAAATTGACATCATAATTCTGACTACCTTCATACGCTAGATAAGGTAGAACTTTAGGTTCCTGGACTGGGCCACTCACCCTAAAGTAGTCCAAAGCTTCCATTGTAACAACCCAAGGAGCCAAAGAACTAGCAAAACTTTTACCCAAAAAAGGCCCAAGTGGTACATACTCCCACTTCTGAATATCTCTAGCACTCCAATCATTGAACAGAGCCATTCCAAAAATATATTCTTTTGCTTTATCTATGGTAATTCTATTTCCTAGTTCACTTTTCCTTCCGATGATAAATGCCATCTCCAACTCAAAATCAAGCAATCTACAAGGACCAAAAACTGGATCTCCTTCTGGCGGTTTTGTTTGTCCGACAGGTCTATGTATTGGTTGACCGCTACCTATAATAGAAGAAGCCCTTCCATGATATCCTACTGGCAAGTGCTTCCAATTTGGTAGTAATGCATTCTCAGGATCTCGGAATAACATTCCCACGTTAGTTGCATGTTCTATACTACTGTAGAAATCAGTATAATCTCTCACCTCCACAGGCAAGTGCATCGTCACTCTAGACTGTTCATAAAATGTATTTGGGTTGTCCTTTAATACACTAGACTCATCACACAATTCCGCCTGTATCCGATCTCTTACTGCATTGGTAATCGACTTACCTAATGCCATAAAATCATTGATATATTTATTATCAAAAACTTCTGCAGGTACATCTATCCCTTCAAATATTCCCAATTCATTGGCCTTTCTTAGATCTAATACTTTATCTCCGATGGCTGTTCCCATTCTTTCTCCACTGCCATTGACAGAGAATATCCCAAATGGAATATTATGGATACTGAAATCAGAATCCTCATTTATATTTATCCAACTTTTCATTTGTGTTTTATTTATTTATTAGACTGATCAATTTTTCGAGGTTAGATTGCTTCACTTTTAGACTTTCGGTATTGAAAGCATCGCTATCCTCACAGAGTATTACTAGATACTTTCAAATAAGAACGTAAAATGTCAGGTGCTATCTGTTTGCCCGCAATTCTACGATTTGCTACACAAGCCAGCCAGTTAATGATCCAACCATGAATTATAATATTTACCATCGTCAATACCAATAGCTGCTTTTGTAAGCATCAGTGGTTTGAAGGTATCAATCATTACAGCAAGTTCTCCAGTTTCTTTTTTGCCAATACTTC
>JBLHWH010000186.1:0-12347 GCA_047628935.1 Halioglobus sp.
ACCATATATTTTTTTCCTTGCCTTGATTGTAGGGCTTGCATTTACATCTTGTAGAGAAGATCAAGATGAAATAATAGAAGAAAACCCGATTTATAATCCAAAAATAAAAGTAGAAGCTTCTGTATTTGGAGTAGTAACGAACATTGAACAAGAACCTGTAGAAGGCGCGTTTGTAACTTATGATGGTAAAACAAAAACAACAGATGCACACGGTGTTTTTCGTTTCGAGAATGAAAGTTTGTACGAAGACGGAACATATATTTCCGTAAAGAAAGAGGGCTACTTCAAAGGTTCAAGGAGGTTCTATCCGAAAGTTGGCAAAGAAAGTCGCGTTGGGATAGAATTAATGCCATTGACTATTATAGATCAGATCGAATCTACAGCCGCATCAAAAGTAAAGTTTGAAAATGTGGAACTTGATTTCTCTGCGAATAGTATAGTCACGGAATCAGGAGGTGCATATACTGGAACTGTCAATATTGCGGCTCGCTACCTCGATCCGACCAAAATTTCTACGTTGAATCAAATGCCGGGTGACCTTGCTGGATTTACGGATACAGAAGAGGTTGTATCCTTGGTTAGTCTAGGTATGATAGCTGTAGAACTGATGGATGATAATGGCAATGAATTACAGCTTAAAGAAGGTTCTCCTGTTTCTGCAATCATCCCTATACCAGATGAGCTTTTAGATAATGCACCAGCTAAAATCCCACTATGGCACTTTGATGAGGAGATGGGTATTTGGGTAGAAGAAGGAGAAGCTATGAAAGTTGGAAACCATTATGAAGGATTACTCCCACATTTTTCATTTTGGAATTGTGACTATCCTGGTGAATTAGTTTGTATAAGTGGTACTATTTTAAATAGAGGTATCCACGCTTCCGGTATTCAAGTTGTATTTTCTACATCCCTAGGTGTTACGGGATCTGGCTATACTGATGGGAATGGATTTTTTACTGGAAAAATACCAGCAAATGAAGAATTAACTTTCGAGTTAGTCAATGCGTGTGGAGATGTAATATATTCTACTACCTTAGGACCTTTTACAGATGATACCGTATTAGATCCTATTAATATCAATGAGTTTGTTGATATGGTTAATATATCGGGATCTGTCGCTAGTTGCGATGATGGACCGCCGCCATCAGATTATACTTATGTTGTTGTGAAAGTTGGAGGCTTAGAGACTATTATTAATCTTGAAGATAACGATACTTTTAATGGTGTTACTATGTATTGTAATTCTACAGATGAGATAGAAATATATGCTTATGATGCACTTAATGCAATGACAAGTGGAATGTCAACTTATACGATCAATGGAGATATTGTAGTAGGAGAACTTGTTTTATGTGATGAGAATTATTCGGAGCAATTTATTTATAAGTATGGTGATAATGTAATTAAAGTAACATCCGCCGCTGATCCAGTGATTACTAAAATCTATACATATGTGACCGCTCCTGCAGGAAACCAGACAGTCTTTACATTCACGTTATTAGATTGGAATTCTGACCAGACTGTAACTATTTCATTTTTGTATGAAGAAGGCATTCCACTAAAACCTATTACATTTGAAGTTCTGAACGAAAGTTTCAAAGCTCATGGTGAAGGTACATCTCAACTCGTTGAACAAGATGGGATTGAATACTATGTATTTAGAGGGTCATTAACTGATATCGAAAATAAAGATGGGACTATATATACTGGAGATTATACAGAAGTGGAATACTCAATCGTAGTACCTAAATAGCAAATTATTATATCCCAAATGAATATAGTTACAGTCATAAATCTACTCAAGCAGGAGGACAACGGAGCCTTTAGGCACCTGGTATCTGTATACTCGGGTAGGCTTATGGCTGTTGCTAAATTATATACTAGGAATCATGCTGATGCTCAAGATGTATTGCAAGAAGGGCTTATTGTAGTCTTCGAAAAGGTACATCAATTTGAAGGAGATGAAGAGAAAGCATTTTACGGATGGATGAAGAAAATAGTGGTCAATCTTGCACTCAATAAGTATCGAAGGAAGAGGTCGTCAATGGAAACACTAAATATCGATGATCAGTATGATATAGCTCAGGAACCAGAAGTATATAAATCTTTCGCTAACCAAGATCTATTGAGTGCTATGTACCAGTTGCCGCATAAGTACAAACAGGTAATTGGTCTAGTTGCTATAGAAGGATACAATCATCGAGAGGTATCGGATATGTTAGGCATGAAAGAAAGTACTTCAAGGTCCATATATTCTAGAGCAAAAAAAATGTTGTTAAAAATTATTCTCAAAAGCGAAAAAGTAGCTTGACTATTAAAAAAGAAAAGTAATGGAAGAGAATTTCGAGAAGGTGTTAAGTGATCAATTTGAAAATCATACTGAACAGGTTGATGATCAATTGGTGTGGGAAGGTATTATGGAAAGGATGGAGCCAAAACCAAAAAGAAGAGTTATTGCTTGGTGGACTTGGTCAGGATTGGGTCTTGTTTCACTACTAGTTTTTGTAGGTATAGTTTATTCGGCGAATTCTGATATTAGAAAATTAACAGAAGCATCTAAATCAAAAGAAACAGGCACTCAAAATAGTGAAGAATTTAATCTAAAGCAACTAGTCCCGATAAGAGTAAATCAACAAGATGCAAATAATAAGAAAGCAAATACTGAATCATTGGATTCAAAATTAAATACTTCTAATGATCAAATAAATAATGAAATAGTATTTTTAAAAAATACTAATACTTTGCAATCTTCAGAAAGCACAAATGAGTTAAAGAGAAAAATTAGTATTGAATTAAAACAGAGAAATGAATACGCTGCATTGGAAGGCACTATAGCGAATGGTGATCCAGAGTCGCGCCTGAATTCAAATTCAAGAACTTCGGATGTGGAAGATGAAAACAATCAGAGTGGATTGAAACAAAAGAAAATTATCAAAAAATCAAAAACTGATAATTTATTTGCTGCAATCGATCCATTAATCTTACCATTTTTCGTGGAAAGTAAAGTGACAGAGGTCATAGGCCAGCCTGATGTAGAAGTCGCAAATGTCAAAAGTAAATTGAAATATTTTCATCTATTTAGCAGTCTAGGATTGTACTCATCTATAGATTTCGGTGGTGCATCATTAATCAGTACTGCTCTGGATTCGAAGTACACTGATATGATATCTAGTAATTTGACGCTAATGGAAAGAGTCGGATTGGGTTTTGATATACATATTCTCAGATATAAAGGCTGGTCATTCTCTTCTGGAATTGGAATAGAAATGTTGACGGATAAATTCTCTTGGACGGGCAGTTATCTAGAGTATAGAGATGGGCCATACGTAGAAAGCATTACAGAATTTATAGATGGTTCTAGGAATGAAGATGTGGCATTTGGACCTGTGCCTTGGGAGTTGACAAAAGTGATAAACCACTACGACGATAAGTATTTGATCACAGCACCTTTTATGATTGGATATGAAATAAGAAACGGGGGACATAGATTTGGAATCAATGTAGGATTAGACATTAAGTACCAAAGTGGACATACTAGTTTAGTGTTAAATGAATTGGAGATCCCAACAAAGTTTAATCTTGAGGGAAATTGGATGAGTCCATCTCCTCGATTAACTGCTGGGTACGGTTACTTTCTTAATTCTAATTGGTCTATTGGTGCGGAGTTGTCAGTTTCGAGATTGCAATCTAATTATGCAATCGATCCATCTACTAGTTATATAGATTATCAGATGATAGGAACAAGATTCAGTATTAGATATGATGGATTATAAACTATAGTAATTACAGTAGAGCCCGAGCCTTGAAGAAGGCATGAAAAAAGCTATACTTTTTAAATCTATATTTTTTGATTGTCAAATAAATATGGTTTTGCATTGGATTACCTACCCGAGACCTGCAGCGGTAAGTCGATGTCTCTGGCATCGATTTCATATGATTATCCAAATATTTCATCTAAGGTGCTTTACAACCATAATACATCTAGCTCTGGAAAAATAGGGTTAAGACGAAAACTTGATGTATTTATAATGTCGCTCTTACAGAACTTTAATTTCCTAATTCTTAGAAACAATGGGGTGGAACCCATCGCTTTAGAAATGACACCCATTCAGGGCTTTGAGTTTTTTGATCTTAAATTTTAGTTTAATAACTCTGTAAAAGAGAAGTCAGATATTTGAAAATGCAGTCTTCCTACTAGTTTTTCATCTTGATCCGCGGAATAGGCAGGACAAGCGAAGTTGACCGAATAAAAAAGAGTTAGCCGAACCAAATCGACTAACTCTTTATTATTTATAACTGAAGTGTAGAACTATCAGCAGTGTCTCTTACTTAAATGTAATAGGCAACTCGGCTCTCGTTGTATCCCAACCTATTACCATGTGTACCAATTTATCACTTTTCTCTTCGAAAATGATGGTAAGATTTTCTAATATTTCTGGATCGGAAGAAAGACCAATACTTGTGTTTCCTACATCTTTAGCTTCGTCTCTGTTTGATGCTCCCCATGCTGGAAGATCTTTTGAGAATATCATATCCCATGAGCCATCTTTGATGTCTGCATATAGTGCATATCTACCTTTTTTAAGATCTAAAGTTCCAACTTTTACATCCTCAAAAAATGTAATTTCAGTTGATTGGTTAGCCCCAACTCTCCAGACATTTCCGATTTTCAGTAACTCGCCGAATACTTTTCTACCTTTTTTGAAAGGACGGCTATATACTACTTGTACCTTAGGCTTGATATTTACTTCTTCACCTTTTAGGTAGTTCGTATAAGCCGATTTACCTGGGTAATGCGCCATATCCATTGGGCTTATATCTGCACCAGAAAAAATTACTGGATTGAAAGTAATAGGAATCTCTACTCTTGTTTTATCCCATTGGATAGCCATGTGAGCTGTTTGTTCATTCATTTCTCTGAATGTGATAGATAGTGCTTCCTCTACGGTAGCCTCTTTTGTCGAAGGCACTTTGATAGAAACAACAGTCTTAGATGCATCTCTATTTTCTGCACCCCAGATTCCTCTTTGGCTAGAAAAGTTTACTGTCCAGTCATTCATATTTGGTACAGCTGATACAGTATATGTCCCAGGAGTAACTGTTGTTCCACCTAAGCCAACTGTTTGGTAGAATGTGATCTCAGTTGCTTCATTCGCACCCAGTCTCCATTCTTTACCATATGGTACGAGGGTACCAAATATTTCTCTTTCTTTTTTCAGTGGTCTACTATAGATTACTTTCACTTTTGGGGAGATCGTTCTGTCTTCTCCAGTCATATAGTTTCTCCATGCAGCTTCAGCTGGATAGTATTCTGCATCCATGCTTGATGGGTCTACTTTTGGCCATTTTGATTCTTGAGCCATTGCAAGACTTACCGTCAGTAAAGTAAATAGAATTGTTATTATGTTTTTCACTTTTTGAAATTTGATTTGTTTGTAAATATGTTCCGCAGCAAAGATATACGAGCTATACCTGAAATAGAGCACGAAGATAGCAAATGAAAGTCACCAAGAGTTGACGTAATGAGGACAATTTGTGGGGCACAATATTAAGTTATTCTTAATTAAATTGGAACCAGATAGAATAATTGCATTCTATTTTAGGTCCAATAATTAGAAGATAGTGATTATAGATCCTCCTTCCCTAATTTATTATGCTGCGCACTAAACAATGCTTGATTTTATTATACCTTAAACAAACCACCTCCCTAATGGGTGGTCATGAACTGATTAGCTTTGCGTGAAAACGATGATTATGAGTAAGTATTAAAAGGTGCCTCATGTAATATATTATCATGTAGATCATATAGTGTGGACACCAAAACAGAGATACAGGGTTTTGGAAGGGCCTCTAAAAGAATTTTTAGAATCACAGATACGAATGTTATGTGAGTGGAAGGGTCTTGAAATACAGGAACTAAAGATTCACCCAAATCATATTTATATAGTATTAAGCATCCCACCTAAGATGTCTATATCAAAAGTGATGGGAATCTTGAAAGGAAAACAGCGATAAAGATTTTCAAAAGTTTTGAGGATTGAGAACTAAACCATACTGGGGAATCACTTTTGGTCAATAGGCTACTGCTCTTCTACAGTTGGGTTAGATGAAGAAAAGATCAGGAAATACGTAAAGTATCAAGAAAATCAGTAGATGCTTTATGATGATAGCCAACGAAGTTTTGATTTTTAAGGCCCCTGTGGGGCTAGACTCAAAGCTACCTTCTTAGAAGGTGGTAGTTTATTGGTCTGTATTTGATGGGAATACAGAGCGGTTGGGTATAGATTATCTTACTCCAAAGAAAACATTGCATGTAGGCGAATCAGAAATGTTGGAAGACAGTTTGTTCTTTGAAGATGTGAATGTGACGATCTTTAGGACTGGTAATAATCTTGAATTGAAATCATTCGCTTATCTATTCTTGAGGCCAAATAATAATAGTAATGCCTATATCTATGAAGGGACGGATCGATGGTTCACATTCGAAGGAGAAGAAAGAAGGTTATGAGTCGATGAACTCAGCCCTCAAAAGACACTTGATGTAGGCGGTTCTGTATTGATACAAGATACTTTATTCCTTGGTGATGAAACAGAACGAATCCATAATTTTGCTGGAGGTATGAAGATAAGATCAGACGGTAATATCAATGTAATTGTAGGGAGTACTGATAATGTTACATTCAGTGGAAGTATACCGTTTGCCCAAATCGATGCACGTAAGCAATCAATGAGTATAGGAACTACCGATCAGGATACAACTCTTCATGTCAATAGATCTACGATGATCTAAGATTCTATTTTCATAGATGATGACTTGACTTCGATCCATAAGAGTTGTGATGATCTCCAAGAGAATGCAATAGGTGATATTATTCAGAATGCTGGAAATAGCATGAGTATAAAAATAATAGAGAATAATTCGCAATGGGCTGTATTCGATGTCAATAAGGGACGATTAGGAATCGGGATTGGTGCTCCAGAAAAAGGAATACATGTGGAAGGGTCATCTATGATCAGTGATACCTCTTTCATTGGTGGGGACAATACTTATATCACCAAGTTATCCTCTAATATCATCATGGAATCAGAGTTGGCCAATGTAGAGTTAGGAGCGGGGGAATCTGCCAAAAAGGTAGCGATATTTGCCAATAATACACAATGGACTATGTTCGATGCAGCAACAAAAAGAGTCGGAATCAATACATCATCACCCACCCAATCTCTCGATGTCAATTGAAGTACGCTAGTCAATGATACGATGTGTCTGAGAAATACTAACAACCTTATCGGGTACAATAATGCGACTAATTCTGTTACCATCCAATCAGGGGATGATATCGAATATAGACCTGATGGTAATGCGGTGGAGATTTACAATGGAGTTGGTAGGTATGCATTCTTTGAGGGATCAATTGAGCGACTTAATCTTTCTAATTCATTAGGTAGTCTTCCACTTTTTGTAAATGGTAAATCAGAAATGATGGGACTTCAAGTGAGTGGGGGAGCGGTGTCTGGATATGTGATGATGTTTGATGCTGTAGGTAATGCGATATGGTCGCCTGTTCCTTCGGGTAGTGATTGGACAATTTTTGGAGGGAGTAGTCATATAGTATCTGCGGTACATGGTAATGTTTCTATAGGTGAGACCGTAGGACCAGTTCCTACATCTACATTACCTGTTGAGAGAAGTTTATCACTGCCTATTAGGACAATAACTCATCAGGATATCCATATACTCCTTCATTTGATGAGCATACTATTGTCCGCTTAGACCCCGGGAGCTGATTGATATTACCAGCGGCATCGGCGGCTAAGAATAGAATATATATTATCAAATTTGATGCGGCAGGCGGTCAGATGACTCCACTTTTGGCATCGGATAAAATAGAGGGCGTGCCAGGGCCATTTGTTGTTCCGCCTGCAGGATCCATTAATAGTGTAACTATACAAAGTGATGGTGTGAATAGTTGGTGGATTATTCAGGGAAATTTTTAAAAAAATCCGTAATTATGTTATTGATAATTATTATTGCACACTAGTTTTTTTTGTGGCTTAGGAATACCATTCATATACGCTACTCATTATTATAATCATTTCAATAAGTTGTGATCTCAGATATAGCCAAAAAAATGAACGATGAATATTATTCCAAAATTTTATAGCTACCTTTTGCTAATAGTACCTAGCTCATCTTAGATATTTATTCTACTTTAGTTTTTTATTGATCTAAGAGCCTTAATTTATGCGGATTGACGTCTAAACGTGAATTGTATTTGACTAAATTCTGTTTAATTTGAGCCTTAGAACTCAACGGACAATATGTAAATTTTGAGAGTCCAAAAATGTATTTAGAAACCATAACTATGAAAAAAATTATCAGTTTTAGTAGTCTGTTTTTCCTATTGATATTACTTCCATATAATATTAAATCTCAGGATATACAGGCTATTATCGATGCACAAGAGATAGATACAATGTTGTACTCTGGTCCGAAAGACAATAGGATCAACTGGGTGATTCAGAATAGAGGAAATTCTTTTACAGATAAAGAAGCATTCACTGCCGCATATAGAGATGATCTTCTGCGAGCATTTGATAATAATGGACAATTAGCTCAAGCGCCATATGCACAATATCGAAATTTCTTTAACCTATATAGTTCATGGTGGCCGGAAGCTCTTGATGATAACTCTGGATGGAGTTGGGATATAATAAAGCAAACTAGAGATGCATTCTTTTTACCGTGGACAAATGACAGAACTGGTTGGATTACATGGTTCTCTTCTACAGCTGGCGGTGGTGGTGGCGGAGCTGGATTAGATAGAGACAGGAGGGTAGGAGATGGTAAGATGTTTGGTATGGGATATGAGACATTTTTGCATGAGTTTGGCCATACGATGCCTGGCCTCTTGGACGAATATTCTTCTGATGCTAGTTGGTCAGGAGGTCAGTGCTGGGAGACAGGAAATACATCAGGGCAATTGACACGAGATGAGATTCCTTGGAGAAATTGGATCGATGAAGATACTCCGATACCTACTCCATATACAGCTGAATATCTTGATAAGTTCGGAGCATTCGAAGGGGCGATGACTAATTATTTCAATTGCCATAGACCGACGGCAAGATCATGTTTCATGGGAGCAGGAGGATTCGGAGAAGACTATGGACTAGAGTTGTGTTCTGTGTGTAAGCAGAGAGTGATTTGCTACATTTATCAATATGTCGATGTGATCGAAAATGCATTTCCGACAGAACCTGGAATCAATATCGAAGGAGAAGAGACCATCACATTCTCAGTAGCGGTAGTTAAGCCAGAGCCTAATACACAATCTACGGCATGGGTACTCAATGGAAAAACAATCGTAGAGAATACTGAAACCATCACTCTGACATTCGAATCTTGTGAAGCTTATGAATTGAAGTATACAGTATTGGACGAAAATCCTTTGGTAAAGTATGATCCAAAATTTGAAGAGATATACCCACGGCCGTATCAAGAACATACATGGCTGATCAATAATGCAGAAGCGACAGGAACTCAGTTAGTCAGCAGTGAGACAGTGACTAGTTCAGATTGCACGGTAGAGAATACAGGGACGGTACTGTTTGATGTGTCAGGAGGTGAAGGACCGTATACTATTCATATGGATGGGAATGTATTGACTAATCCAGTAGGTGGATTATCAGCTGGGATGTATGCGTTTGATATTGTAGATGCCAATGGATGTGCTATTTCAAAATCAATAACTATTGAAAGTGAGGCATTATTGAACCCGACTATCTGCTCTAGCATAGATGCCAATGGATGGAACCTTAAAGTGGAAAATAAGAATTATGAAGCTTCTCAATTAAATTATCAATGGTCAGAAAAAAGTATCACACAGACAATAGGGATCACTCAAAGTGGTTTATATCAGGTGACTGTTACCAATGCAGAAGGGTGCAGTGCTATCGATGTTATAGAGGTACTATTTGACAGCGAAGGATTGCAGGTATCAGAGACGGTCATTCCCAGCGGACTAAATGCCACAACGGGTAGGATTTATCTAGATATTAGTGGAGGGAGAGCACCATACGATATAACATGGGAAGACCAAAAAAGTATAGAACTGACTGACACAAATACTGATAATATTATCAGCAGTGGTGTAACCTGGGGTCATTTTCCAGAATTTGCTTTTGACAATAATATATTTGAAAAGTGGCTGCATGCGGTATCTGAAGACGCATATATAGGGTATGTATTCAACGGGCCTACTGTTGTGTCTCGTTACAAAGTGACATCCGCCGATGATGTACCAGAGCGTGATCCTAGAAATTGGCAACTTCAAGGATCTGAAAATGGGGTAGACTGGATTACATTGGATGTGGAAAATGAACATATATTCGATGATAGATTTCAAGAAAAGACATTCTTAATAGACTCGCCTGCAGCATATACGCATTATCGATTTTTTGTTAAAAATAATTACGGAGATATAGCCACTCAGATTGGTGAGCTTGAATTCATAGGCGTGGATACGGACGGCGTATATGAAGGTAATAATAAAGAAGATGGCGCTATAGCTAGAACATCATTGGAATCAGGAGCATACAAATACACGGTCAAAGATCAGAATGGATCTGCAGTTTCCAATGTTATTAATCTAGGAATTGTAGAATCATTCATCTATCCAAATCTTAACGTCATCACAAATGAAAGTTGTGATGTTAGGGTAGAAAATCCTTCGTCACTTCATGATTACTATTGGTTTGGAGATAAGGGTTTGAGTGAATTTCTTAATGTAGGTGATTCGTTCAGGCCAAGTAGTTCGGGCAACTATTTTGTAGCGGCTATAGATAAAATAAATAATGTAATGAGCGATAACATAAAAGGATTCGCTGTCAATATTGCAACTACACCAGAGATAGACACAATTGCTAATGATGGATTTTCAATAGTAGCTCCACAGAATGATATGGAGTATTATTGGTATGAAGATGAATCTTGTGGAACACCTTTGCATATTGGAAATTCATTCTTTCCATCAGAAGTGGGTACATATTATGCTACCGCCCAGAATGTGAGTATGTCTGCAGTTCCTATAGATCCGCTTACGGTAGACGGTATGTTGATCAGAATGGATGCGTCGGATATTGATGGAGATGGTGTCACAGATCAAGCGATTCCAAATGGTGAGGGTTACGATTGGTTATTCACACCAAATAATGGAATGACTGATGATGGATGGTTTGCCTATAGATCAGCATATCAAAACGGATTAGGGATAGCTGATTTTGGCACTATTTGGTTTCAAGGAATTGATAGCCCGATCGATGGATATCAGACTATTATTATGGCTTATGAGGAGAATCCTATCTCATTTCCAGAGAGAGCTCCTTTTTCGTCATTGGCAAATGATATTCCCAAGCATGAAAATGGGACTCAAATTTATAGCAATAATGCCCCAGATAGAACTCTAAGTGGTCGTACTTATGTCAATGGTCAAGAGATAGATCCTCTGACTACATCAAATGAAATGGAGTTTATGATTCTTGCCACTGCGATGACTGAGCCTGCTCCAAATGCAGTCTTATATACAGATACTCAATGGGAGGGAAAGATAGGCGAATTACTCCTATATGATAGAGCTCTGACCGATAGTGAGATAAAAGGGATATCATCATATTTGAGCATTAAATGGCTAAGTATCGGAGATCTAGATAGTGAACGGGTACCATTTTCTTATTCAGAGACGGTCTCTACGCAAGGAATAGAAGAAGTGACAAGACCTTTCCTTTATCCAAATCCTACAGATGATTTCATTCAGCTATCTAACTTAAAGTCAGGAAGCAGAGTGGATATCTACACGCAAGATGGAAGAGTCATCTATAGCGAAATCACTACATCAACGGATGCTCAGATTACTGTGAGTAATTTAGTGTCTGGGTTATACTTTGTGCGAATTTATGATGAGGCTTCTAATCGCATGTATGTTGAGAAGTTTGTACGAAAATAGGGAGAGTAACACCATGTTTATTCATATTTTATTTCTGAGTAGAATAATCATCTGCATCTTTATTTTATTTCTGTGACTAGAAATAGGGGTAGACTCCTTTGAAGTATTTCAATAGGTATAGGCGAGGACTTAAATCACATCATTGCATAGAGAAGCTGTCTCAATAGCTTCTTATATTAATTATATTAACAATTGGAATAGTATGTAGATTGAAAGTGTTGGTTGTTTTACAGCGATTCAGAGTGAATGTATAAAGTATTGAAAGAGAGCAAATAATAAATAACTGCAAAGTTATAGTTTACAGTTATTTATATATTTGCAATTCAAATAATATCACTACAAATG
>JBLHWH010000187.1:0-12328 GCA_047628935.1 Halioglobus sp.
ACGCTAGTGCATAATACAAATATCAAAATTTTGTCTTTGTCAGTTGGTTGAATACACTCAACTATGGAAAATATAAAAATGGATATATGAATTTTAGAGCTGAGCATTTATTAAAAGCAAAAACACAAGGTGATATTATCGCAATTGCAAAATAAAAGAGGGTGTTTCTACTGAAAAAACTTTATATAAATTAAGAAATGAAGATGAGCTTGTAAAACTGCAATCTGAATTTGTTAAACTTCAAAAGTGGATTACTCAGAAAAATAGGAGGGTAGTGATCATTTTTGAAGGACAAGATGCTGCAGGTAAAGTATATCCATAAAACGTTTTAAGGAACATTTAATTCCTCGAACCTCTAGAGTTGTAGCAATCACCAAACCTTCAGATGTCGAACAAGGGTATTGGTATTTTAGAAGTTATACCCAGGTCTTACTTAATGCTGGTGAAGTTGTTTTTTTTGTTAAAAGTTGGTACAACAGTACCGTGTTAGGACTACTGATGCATTTTTGCACCAAAGAGCAATATGAAAAGTTTACAGTTCAAGCATCTGAGTTTGAACACTACTCTGAGGATAATATAAAAAACATTAAGTTCTGTTTTTCTATATCTAAAGAAGAACAAAAGAAGAGGTTTTGTGCCCGCTTGAACAATACTCTGAAACTATGAATATTTAGCCATGTTGATCAAGAAGATCAATATAACTGGGATAAGGACACTCAATATAAAGAACAAATGTTTAGTAAAACGTACAACATTTTTAGTTTTGGATTTTCGTAAAAACCAATATTATATAACAGGCAAGGTTGGAAAGTATTCGGTGCGTTTTGTCACAGTTTGAATATGAAGTTAAAGACGATTTAGGCGTATCTCTGCTGCTAGCTACGAATATTATTATGCGTTACCATAGAAGCAGTATTCAAATTGATATTTAAAAAGAAAGAAATGAGTAAGAAAGTCAGAGAAGAAGAAGAGGAAGAAGAAGATATTTCTCTCCCTAACTCAAAAATTAGGTTTGCATTCTCTTTTGAAAAATAAAATGTTGACCTTGAAAAATCTATTGAAGTCGTAAAGAATAAAGCTCGATTGAGAGATATAAAACTTATTCTTGAGTCGAAACCGTGCAAAGAACGACCAATAGTATATGCGACATCATTCGATTACATATAAATGGTATATCTAGCTTTTGCTGAGCACTCCATTTATTTGGTACTGACAGTAGTTTTTAATTTTTATATGCAATTTACCTCACACCATTGATTTGTTACAGTAAGTTGCTTTTTCAAAATCTCTTATGTTTATAGAAATGATTGGAATGGTCGGAAACATAACTTTTAGTTCAGTAACTATTCTTTTAGAAAGATTACTTTTTTGAGTGGTAGTTCGCCCTTCCATAATATTTGCAAAAATGTGGATAAAGTCATCTTTACTATTTCCGATATTGTAATATCTGAATGGGGTGATTCTTACTTTGATATCTCCTTTATCAAAAAGTTCAGTTGATTCCGCTGTATCATAAACCTTTTGAATGATTTCTTCTGGGGATTTTAATTCAATAATGTTTTCGGAGCAATCAATTACAAAGTGTGGCATAAGTTATTTTTTTATGACAAATATTTCTAATGGATGAGGAGAACTCATTCGTTAAAAAAATATTTATAGCCCCTGAAAACAGGCTGTGCTAACCGATTTTGGGCGACCATAAAATCAAAATTTCCGTCAGTAGTCTTATTGATAAAGAACCGTTCGATTTTTCGAGCTTGATTAATATCTCTGGTATTACTGTTACGAGTGATAATATCTTTGAATGGGATGAAATCTATTTCGTTGATACTTCCTTTTTTGTCTTTTACAGTGACAGTAGCAAAAGGAACGAGTGCTCGTATTGAATCTAATCTATAATTGGTATTGTCAAAATCTTCGGCATAGATCCTTGAGAATCCTCCTAAGTATGCTTTTACTCGCTCTGGAGAGATAGGTTTTGTCGTTGGTTCTAAGAATTGACTGAGTGGTTCTACTTTGTAGTCAGATCCATCTACAGTAAGCTTAAAAGAAGATTTTTGATCCTTGTGGTATTTTACGCTTATTTCTTTGATGTCTTCAGAGTTGTATTGGAACATCTCTCTATCACGGTATCTATCTATTTTTTGTGTGAACCTTGTTCTTACATCACCATTCAGGCCTTTGAGGAACATGTTGTATGGCTGAGTCGATCCATCCATGAGGAAGGCTGTACCCGTCTCATCGTACGATTCTAGACCTATTTGGAAACTTCTTACTTCCTTGCCGTCTAGATCATATATCTTTATCTGGATTCCAGATTTTGCTATATCCTTTAAGATTGTTTTTGTTTCTCCTTTAGAGGGTATATTCTGGATCTTAATATTGGCTAATGTTTTTGTAATCTGAGGTAGTGTGAATTCACTGACGTTGTACTTGTCATTCAAGGTCCAAATACCACTCGTGCCTCTTTTGAAAGTTTTTAATATTTTTTCTTTTGGCTTCACAGTAACCATACCCATTTGATCTTCTGGGAAGGAAAAACGACGATCAGATGTATCCATACTTGTTTTAGGACCACTATTCTGAGGTTTCAAAAAATATGCAACAGCTGCCAGTCCAATAAGAAGGGCAAATAAAATCATTAATTTTTTCATATAAATATTATAAGTTTATATCAAGTTCGTGTCCTTTGGGAATCAGCGGTGAATTATATACGTATTCTTACTTTGAGTATCGTCTTCTTCGGAAATAATTAAAACCAATTCCAAATAAAGCCAAAAATAACAATGGTGCGACGATATTAATGAATTGCCATTTCTTTCTTTCCTTCTTTGTCTTAACGGCGTCTAGCAATCGGAGTTTTACTTGCTTAGATCTAGAATCTAAGACACCACGATCGTCCAACATGTATTCCACAGCATTGAGAATGAAATCTTTGTTACCATCATATACTCTTTGTTCCCATACATTGAATCCGATAGGTCTTGATTTATTGTCTCTGAGACTAACTGAGTTCTTCATGAAATCTACATCACTGAATACCATCTGTTTAGTCGGAGGACTTTTTGCTTGGAATGTTATACCCAATTCATCCAGTCCAGATTGAAAACCTGGTGTGATTCTGTTTTTATATGCAGATTCGAATTCTCCTTCAAGTAATAATCCAAGTGTCTGCTTTCCTTTGTTAAACTGTTCTTGTTTTGGTGGAAATTTCAATATCTCAAAATTCAACCTCACAGGATTTAACTGAAATCTTGAATAAGGCGATGATGTAAGAAGTGGAGTCTTTTTGACATTGAATTTTGTTCCTATGGTATCAATCGTACTTGGGAAAAACATATTGATTCTATCCAGATTTTTTCCAGTCGGGTGGTCTATATTGGCCATTGCCAGCGGATGATAAAACCACTTATACAATGCTTGTTGGATCTTCCCATCTTGTTGACCTACCACTTGTGGGATCTGAGTACATTCTAGATCAAGCACTAGATTAGGTTGTACTCTCGCTCCATACTTAAAAAGTAAATCGTCCAGTCCTGTTTCTATATCTTTGGGTACGTAGAACTTGTATTTGTTTATACTATCTAGATCTGTATTTAATTTTTCTATAAACCACATGACCTTACCGCCATTCATTATATACTGATCTAACTTAAATTTCGCTTTTTCATCAAATACCTCTTTCGGTGCAGGAATGATCAATAAGTCTAATTCCTGAGAGATACTAACTAGACTATCAAGATTCAGTCTGCCCACATTATAGAATCGGTCTAATTCGGATTCTAATCTTATTGTTTTCTCGTAAGGCAGTTCTCCATGCCCTGTTGAAAAGGCCACAGTCTCTTTATCCTTTTTAGATAACTTTTGTATGAGGTTGACAAATTTATATTCTAGTAGTTCGATACTCCGATTAAGCGTCACCTCGTCATTTTCATTGAGATTTTGTTCTTTGAGTAAGCTTACCGTAGATTTTCTATTCCTATAACTGATGATGGCATAAGGATAGATCCCTTTTTGCACTATTTCCTTTCCATTGTTATAAGTAAGATTAATCGGAATGATCCCATCTTTAGCCAATTGATCTCTTCTCGCTTTTATTTCTTGTACTGACCCTTCTAACGGATCTTCGAATATGTATTGGATATTAGGATTTATATCCTTGAGATCGTCTAGTAACTCTGAAGTAGCATTTTGCAATCTCATGAATCCAGCAGGGAAATCTCCATCCAATAATACCTTGATAAATAGATTGTCTGGTAGTTTTTCTACAACATCATAAGTGGAAGGAGAAAGCGTATATCTCTTTTCTTCTGTAAGGTCAGCACTCGTATAATAGTAATTGGCGATGACATTCACCACAAAGATGATCCCAATTACAATAAATAGCTGCGTTAATTTTTGAATTTTACCCATATATATTTAAATCATTTCAATAAATATAACATCTATCAAAATTCGACTTGCAAATATGACATCTTATTATGTAGTGAACAAGAAAGTTAGAGTATAATGTCATATTGAATAATCTGTATTATTGTTATTAACTAGAATTTAAGTTTTTTATCTAACTCATATTTGATATTTTAATCATTATCTATTCAGTGATGACTTGCAATGCAAACAGTCGTCACCACTATAGTAGTTTTGGGTGTTAAAAATCAAAAGTGCTTGAGGTAAGTGTATTATTAAAAATGTAGCCTCCAATGGAGACTACATACTAGATAGATTTCTTAACAATTAGTCGCAAAAAAACCTCCTTTTTCATTTACAAAATATATCAAAAATTACTTATATCCTAACATAGTATCTCGTTACAAAGTTACTACACTTAGATTTGTTATTTGTTTTGCCAAATAATAGAAAGCCCACCTGCAGACAAGTCTAGTTTTAAAAACTAAGGAAATAATTCTAAATCGTGTTATAGAATTAAATCTCTTAATCATCCAAAACACCACTCTCTTCCAAAATTTTCTTTGCTTCTCCTTCTTGATCTTTTCTAACATATAATTCGATCTTACCACCTAGAATTCCTGCATATACAGAATCTTTCTTATCGATAGTGAATGATTCAATGCCGGCTTCCGTAAGGATGTGACGAGCTGTTACTATTTTGAGGTCTGATATACTGAAGTATATTAATGATGTGTCCATAATGTTGATTTTTATTTGTTCACCTATCAAATCATTGATTCGGTGTTTATTGTTTGATTATATAACCTATTTTTGATCAGATAAATTTCTCTACATCGTGTTTTATATTTGTTAAATCAGTATTTATTAAAGTTTTGAGTTCATCAAGATCTTTTAAGGTCTTTTCTTCATGCTTGAGTAGTAGATCCAATTGGTAGAAATTATCATCGATCTTGTTTTTGATACGTTGTGTATAGTCTTTTAGCTTTTCGTTGACTTCACTTTTGAGTTTTGTTCTACCTTTCTTAATTTCCTCTTTAAATCCTAAGAGTACTTTTCTCTTTTTTAATCCTAATGTAACACCAGCAAATAAAACACCAATAGTTGTTAATATCCCACCTGTAATATCAAATACTGCACCTTGAGTAATAGTTGCAAGTATAACACCAACAACTGCGATCCCTGATCCAGCGGCGAGATTTGGAGCTACCGCACTCGCATTATTGGCAATCGACTCATCATAGAAGTTCTCTGAATCATTTAAGAAAGTGCTGAAGCTTTTTTGTAGATCCATCAAGACATTAGCTCTTTTCTCTGCAATGTCAGCGAATATTTCATCACTATCTTCGAGAATTGTTTTGCTATCTTTGATCTTAGCATGGACCAATTTACCCATAGTTTGGATATTATCAGCTACATCGATAATTCCATTGGTCAGCTTTTCTTTGAGTGTACTATTTAGTCTTAGTTCAAAGTCTTTTACCTGTTTTTCCAACCAATATTTTAGACTTTCTTGACTGCCGAACATAGATCCAAATGATCTTTTCATTATAGATATAAAACCTAACCCATCTGCTAATTCTTCTGTTTTGGTGGCCGTGATTCGATCATAGTTTGCTACTAGATTTTCTGTGAGCTGATCAATTTGGTTTTGAGTTTTTCCTTCTTGCTTATCAAGCGTTTGTCTTATTCCGTTGCGGAATTCTTTATCATATTCCCATTGCTTGATTCTGAGATTGAGGCTTTGACCTATTTTTTCATTAATAGCAAAAGAAGTATTTACATTATTGGCTAATTTGAGATAAGGAGCTTTACCATCTGTGATATTTTCGGCAATGTATCTTCTAATGTCAAGAAATCCACTATTCTTGAGATATCCGTCCAATTCCATCTTAGCCGATACTGCAAATACATTTGGATTTTCTATTCCCTTTTTACCAGCATTTTCTATTACTCCATTGATATTTATGGCAAGATCGGCATCTTCCATCAGATCTTTTTGTTGAAGCACAAATATGATTTTCCTCCTCCATTCTTCATTGATGAAATCTAGAAATTGCCAAGCGGATTGTCGATAAGGGTTCTTTGCTTCGAATACAAATACTATAAGGTCAGAATGTGGAATAAACCGTGCTGTAATCTCCTGATGATGTTCTACTATAGAGTTAGTCCCCGGAGTATCTACTATCGCTATCTCTTTTAGAATGTCAACAGGTTGTGTGATACGGGTGAAGTGTGCATTTACATGCTCAATGGCCTCTTCCTCTCCATAGGTGATTAACTGAATAGTGTCGGTCATAGGGGAGGGTGCAACCTTGCAGATGTCTTTGCCTGCCTGCAGCAATGCATTAACGAAGCTACTTTTGCCTGCTTTTACTTCTCCTACTATCACAAATGTAAACGGAGCACTGATACGATCAAGGATATCTTTCACCGTTGTGCTCAGATCTGTGTTCTGTATATTTGTTGTCAAGTCATACAACTTCCTTATTGCTGATTCAGTATCGGTTGATAGTTGACGAAGTTTCGGATTTATTGATTCTTGCATTGGTTAAAAATATGTCTTTTATTTATTTATTCAAATGCTAAACTACTCAATCGTAAAAATTGATGAACTGCTCATTCGTTAGAATCGCGTAATCGCTTTGTGACGATAACCATATATTATTCTTTTCGCTAAAAGAAAATACTCAAATACTCATATTAACAATATTGTTACAGCCACAACGCCCCCTCCGGTCCCTTACACATTAACAAATCCAAAGCCGATAAATCTTCTACAAAAACATGCTTCTCTTCAAATACTTGATTATAGGACTTGGGAACAAAACCCTTTATCTCTCGTTTGTTAAATCCCATTTTTCTTACATCAATTCCTGTAGGATATTCTCTTATGTAATCTGCACTTGGTTTGATATTAGTTTCAAGATCAAATGACTTGACTAAGACCTGTACCAAAGCTGCATTAAGATCTATTAATCTAGTGTGTCCATATTTTAGGATTCGCTCTATATCATCAAAGTAGTATTCGAAGTATGGCGCATTTCCATACGCTGATTTAATAGCATGAAGATGATTTGCAACCCATTCGGAATTATACGAAATTTCCACTTCTGTGATAGGCATACCACTGTTTTTTCCTTTTTGCAAAGGAACAGATAAAATATCGACACCATTTACACTAAGGATTTTAGATCTGTTTCTTGTACTTTTCTTTTGATAGTTTTCGCAGGTTTCTAAGATCACTTCCTCACATCGGTTCATTAGCCAAAATGATGAAATAGGTGGGAGATATTCAGTAGTTAGTATTGCTATTTTATCCATATAAATATCTACTTATTCATCATATTATAATAAGCGGCTTCGCTGTATTGTGACCACTCGTTGATGTTCTTTTGAAACTTACTATATGACTCATATAATGTCTTTGTTTTAGCATCACTATCAACCATTTCTTGTATGGTTTCTTTGGTGTATTGTCTCATTTGATTAAGAATATCATCACTTAGTCTTCTTACCTCGACGTCGGATTCTATGATTATCTTCTGAAGATATTCATTATTCTTTGCCTCGAACTCTGATAATGTCCACATGTTTAGTCTGAATGCCGCAGTTTGTAGAATAGCCTTCAGATCTGGCTCTAATGTATCGAACAATCGCTTATTTACAATAATTTCTAGATTAGCTCCCGGTTCATGCCAACCTGGAGAATAATAATACTTCGCTATTTCATGGAAGCCCATTAAGTAGTCATGATATGGACCGATCCATTCTGTAGCATCGATCACTCCTCGCTCTAGATTGGTATATAACTCAGAACCAGCAGAGAGAACAGCCGTTCCTCCAGCCTTTTCTAATACTTTGCCACCAATACCTGGCATTCTCATTTTTAATCCTTTGAAATCATCTATCGTATTGATCTCTTTATTGAACCATCCAGCCATTTGTACTCCAGTATTTCCTCCAGGAAACGGGACTAGATTAAATCGGGCATATTGCGCTTCATACATTTCTAACCCGCCTCCAGAATACAACCAACTGTTCATCTGTTGCGCATTCATACCAAATGGAACTGTAGTGTAAAACTGTAAAGAGGACTCTTTACCACCCCAATAATAGGATGCACCACTTCCCATCTCAGATGCACCACTACTTACAGCATCGAACACTTCCAAAGCTGGTACTAAAGTGCCGCCTCCATAGACTTTAATGTCGATTCTACCACCTGTCATTTCTCTTACCCAGTCTGCATACATAGTCGCCCCGGTTCCAAGAACAGGGAAGTTAGGTGGCCAAGTTGTGACCATTTTCCATTTGTACTTCTTAGATGTAATCAGATTTGGAGCCGTTATATCTGATGGTTCCTGAGTGCCACAAGAAGCTAGGATAGTAGCCCCAAGCCCAGAAAGTGCAGCAGTTTTAAGAAATTTTTTACGGTTGATGGTCTTTTTCATAACTAATTTTATATGGGCTAAAAATACAATTAGTTTGATGTTATAGAAGGAATAGCTTACCAAGTTTTAAGAAGTTGGGTTTTATTAGTATTGATCTGATAACTCAATGCGATGTGATTAATAAGCTGCATAAAGACATGATTTGAAAAAGAAAAGTAAAAAAATATCTATTCCATTATTCAATTTCAAATATTATCCTAATTTAGTTTTCCGTTTTGAGCAAACCTTCGAGTTACTCAAAACGTATATTCTAAAAACAACCTGATGAAAAGACTCTTGCTAGGAATCATTTTATTGGCTATTATATTCATAGCTGTGTTATGTAAACCAATTGATAACACAAATGGAGACGATATAATGCAAAGTGACAAAGTAGAAATTGTTGCAGAACATAGCAGCAAAGAGTAAGTTAGGAATACAAAAAATATAAATAATATGAGCGATATACTAGGAATAGGTTCTAGAGTAAAACACCCAGCATATGGAGAGGGAGTAATAATGGAAGTAGATGTGGCTGCTTATAAATGCTGTTTTATGCAGTTTGGCTTTAAGCATGTGGGTAAAGAGTATAATGGATGGGAAATTATCGAAGCAATAGAACATACTGCAAGTGTATCTTTCACTGAAGCTGAGAAGTCATTAGCAAAAATCCTTCAATCTTGGATGGGTGTATCTGAAAAAATAGAACTTGGTGATAAATGGGATGATGGAGTAATGATTCTAAAACCAGGTGACGATTCATTGAAGTCGAAGGAAATTCCAATCGATACATTCTTTCATAAGATCGTGATGGTTAGAGATCGTCTTAGAGTGATGGAGCAAAGAGTCAATAGCAGTAAACTCACGGACGAAGAGAAAGTGAATTTACAACAGTATATAACTAGAATCTACGGTAGTTTGACTTCTTTTAATGTATTGTTTAAGTATAAAGAAGATCACTTTAGGGGTGACGGTGGAAAGTAGTGTGTAACACTTTGCCAGAGTCGCTTACAATTCATTGGAAGTAGCAACAAGAATTTGCAAAGCAAAAATAAATCTTACTATTGTGTTTCTGAGAAACATTTTTTAGTGCACCAATTAATTGCCGTAAGACAATGGCAGTTTGTAGTGCCTAAAACCCAATACTTTTCTTACCACTCTCAGGCTTAGCCATATGCACCATTCTTATCGCAGTTACAGCGGCTTCTATACCTTTATTACCAAACGTACCTCCAGCACGATCCAATGCTTGTTCTTTTGTATTCGGAGTAAGTACGCCAAAAATAACGGGCTTCTTAGATGTTAATCCAAGGTTCATGATACCGCTCGCTACGGCATGGTTGATATATATATCATGATCTGTTTCTCCTTTGATGACACAACCTAAGCAGATGGCAGCATCAACTTTATCTTGGCCCATAACGAGCCTTGCACCGATCGGTAGCTCAAAAGCTCCTGGGACGTGGTGGATAAGTATATTTTCTTCTTTGGCTCCGTTTTCTTTTAAAGTTTCAATACATGCATCTCTTAAAGCGTAAGTGATATCTTCATTCCAATCAGACACAATGATGGCAAAAGAAAAATCTTCGACAGATTTAAGTTTTTGCTTTGTTCCTGCGGATAAATTTTGATCTTTACTTGACATATTTGATAAATGTTTGAATATTTTTAGGAATTGACCTTTGTATCTGAAGTGGTCGCTTTGATGCAAAAGTAATGAAGTTGTTAGCTTTTTGTTTTATGAAACTGAATATTAGTAGATATATTTTCTTTTTTATTGTGTTGTTTGTGATTTCATGTGGTGATGATCAAGGCGAAAAGCCGAATGTATTCAGATACAATCAAATCAATCATATTACATCTCTTGATCCTGCTTTTGCTAAAAGTCAGAATAATATCTGGGCGACTCATCACTTGTTTGATGGGTTGGTCAGATTAGATGATTCTTTGAATGTGGTGCCTTCAATAGCCAAATATTGGGAGATCTCTGATGATGGATTAACTTATACTTTCTTTTTAAGGAATGATGTGAAGTATCACAGAAACGAATGTATAAGTACCAAAAGAGTAGTCACTGCTCGAGATGTAGTTTATAGTCTTGGTAGATTAATAAATGAAGATGTGAATTCTCCAGGTTCATGGTTGTTTGTAGATAAAGTCGATGGTCCTGAAGCTTTTGAAGCTGTGGATGATACTACTTTTGTGATGAGGCTTAATCAGCCGTTTATTCCTATGATGGGAATATTGACGATGCAATACTGTAGTATTCTTCCGAAAGAATGTGTAGATTACTATAAGTCTGAATTTAGGTCCAATCCAGTTGGTACTGGTCCTTTCAAATTTAAAAGGTGGGAAGAAAACCAAGCACTATTTCTTGTGAATAACGAAGACTATTTTGCGAATGTTAGTCACAATCTAGATGGAATTAAAACAACTTTTATCCCAGATAAGAAAATAGCATTCTTAGAACTGTTAAATGGGAACTTGGATTTTGTAAGTGGATTGGAATCTTCATTTATTCATGATTTATTAACTCAGAATGGTGATTTATTGCCTAAGCGGCAGGAAGAACTTAATCTTATCAAAGCTCCATATTTGAATTCTGAATATCTGGGTATAAATATGACAAATCAACCAGAGGATAGTCCGCTCCGAATTAAAGAAATAAGACAAGCACTTAATTTAGGACTAGATAGGGAACTTATGTTGGCTGCATTAAGAAATGGGGTAGGGAAACCTGCAAATGCTGGATTTGTTCCGTCTGGTCTTCCTTCTCATGATCCAACCAAGGTAGTTGGATATACATATAATCCTGACTCTGCAAGAGCATTGATTTCAACTGCTGGATTTGGAAAAGATAATCCTTTGCCAGAAATAGAATTATTCACAAATAAAGATTATTTAGATCTCACAACGTTCATAGCTAGGCAATGGCAAGAGATCGGTATCAGAACAAAGATTGAAGTCTTAGAATCATCAATTCTTCGGGACGGAATGAGAAAATCATCAATACCATTTTTTCGAGCAAGTTGGATTGCTGATTATCCAGATGCGGAATCATTTCTTTGTATGTTCTATAGTAAGTATCCTGCGCCTCCAAATTATACGAGATATTCGAACCCAGCATATGATAAACTATATGAAGAAGCAATTAAAACAGGAGACCTCAAAAGACGATATGAATTGTATCATCAGATGGATCTTATGTTGATCGAAGATGCACCAGTTGTCTTTTTGTTTTATGATGAGACCGCATTGTTTTCCCAGAAGAGTGTCAGTGGGATTTCGGGAAATGCCGTCAATTTATTAATGGTAAATGATATTAAGAAAGAAGAAGAAACAACTAACTAGTGCTGTGTCAAGCGATAAGTGATGGGCTGGATTTGAGTGAATTTTAAGGTTGGCAAGGCAGATATTCTTGATTTTAGCGGGCTAAATGAAAGAATATCTAACGCAGCACAGGTTTAAAATAGATCAAATACACC
>JBLHWH010000188.1:0-12125 GCA_047628935.1 Halioglobus sp.
AAAAGCCGGTGCTATTTCGTGATTAGGTCCCCCTCCTGTTGTTTGGTTATACCCTCTACCCTCTTTTTAATAGTTTTAATTTGGTTTCCTTTTAGCGATCAAAACATAATTGGTATATCAATCGCTACTCAAATTGTGTAGTGCTAATGGATGGTTTACGTCCCTCAACAGCTTTTTATAGGCGCTGTGTGCCTTGCGACTGTATCGCTCTTCATTATCCTTCTGCCGTTGAAAAAACGCAACAGGCATCCTTATGAGCGCATTGGCAGCATTTTAACACCGGCTGAACAGCATTTTTACAAGGTGCTGGACTCTGTGTTACAAGATAGCGTCCTTATCATGGTTAAGGTTAGGATTGCTGACGTTATAAAAGTTAAGCGTACCAGAACAATGAAAGTATTTTGGCATCACTTTTCTAAAATCTCACAAAAGCATATAGACTTTGTTTTGATCGATGCTGTATCTTTTAAAACGATTTGCTTAATTGAATTAGATGATAAGAGTCATACGCGGCCAGATAGAATAATGCGTGATCGTTTCATTAACCAGATCATGGCAAACAGTAGAATTCCCTTGGTTCGATTTAAAGTGCGTCGTCGATATGATCGTACCGTGTTGCTAAATGCATTAGATATATTCCTCTAGATGCCCTCCATGCAGATTTCATTACGTTGGTTTATTTACTCAAAAGGTGATAGTTAAATTTTCCATTGCTTTTCTTTCAGCGAGCATAAATATGTCTATAATCACTACACGTTTTTTCTATACCATGTTTCACATGCGTTTCGTAAGGCGTGTTGCCAAGCTTGGTTATCCATAGGCATTTGTGGGAATTGTCTTTGGATCTCTTTTATTAAATCTAGATAGATGCGGTTATACCTTGTCATGAATTGCTCCATGTCAAAAGGCGCTTTCTTCTTGGCTTTGTTTTTAGCTTTCGTTTTCTTGTCTAAGGGGAAGGGCAACATACCTTGTGACGGGTGGATATATTTACCATTGGCCATGATGTAGAACTCTATGGCATGGACAGAGCGCCCTTTTCTCTTGTAGTTGAGCTTAATTTCAATAGGTGTCAGCTTATTGATCTCTGTGACTGCCGGTTTTAAAACAAACTGGTTTAGGGACTTGAACGTTTCATATTTGTCTTCAATGGCCAATAGGAAGCGTAATTCATCTAGTGCACTAAGTATTAAGTAAACTACCACATAGAGGCAGGAGTTTTTTGTATAGATGAGGCGAAGGTTCAGGACTTTAGCCGCAGCTAAAGGAGTGGTTCTTCAACGATATATACACAAAAAAGAACTAGTATGTGGGGTGGGATATTTAGTTCTTAGTGCACTAGTGTGATGGTTTTGGTAATCATATCCTTATACTTCATCCGTGTTTGTGAGTAAATTTTTTCAATCGAAAAATATAATCTAGTCCTCAATTTCCTCAAATCGTTCACTAAAGGGCATAAAAAAGCCGGTCGAACCCCCCAGTTGACCGGCCTTATTAATTCGAAATTGCTTAAATATTCTCCTTAATAATCTGAACAATACTAGTAAGGCTAAATCCTTGCCAAAAGAGTGAAGATGTAAAGGAATAGTTGAAGAAAAAACACATTGCGTATTTGAAACAAGTGTAATACGATAGTTAATCAGGGTGTTTTATAATTACAAAATTCATATTAGTAAAATAAAAATGCAATATCTCCTTAATCAATAGAGATATAGTGTATTTGAAAATTGCATTTACAACATTCGAAAAATGAATGAAATGTTTCTTTTTGTAATATTTACACTATGTGTATATTACGCTATAAAACAATCTAACTACTAAAAATAAAAAATGAACGACACAAGTATTAACAAGTCTAAATTATTCCTAGCAAGTTGTGTAGCTTTAACGGTTACAGCTATGACTTTTGGAATAAGAGCGGGTATTATGGGAGAACTAGGAGAAACTTTCCAGTTTACCAATAGGCAATTAGGAATAATGGCACAGATGGCATTTTTAGGATTTCCGTTATCTATGATCGTTGGAGGATTGATCTATCCTAAAGTAGGTCCAAAACCACTCATGTGGGTAGCATTTGGAGCTCACCTTCTTGGCTTAGTTCTTACTATTGTATCTTCAAGTTTTATACCTTTTCTTATTTCTACCTTTCTGATAGGTATTGCAAATGGAGCTGTTGAAGCAGCTTGTAATCCTTTAATCGCAGATATGTATTCTACTAATAGGACTACAATGCTAAACAAATTTCATGTTTGGTTTCCTGGAGGTATAGTTATAGGTGCGCTTATATCTCAAGCTATGACTGCTATGAATCTGGGATGGCAAGCACAGATCGCAGTTATGTTTATTCCTACTTTAATATATGGCGCAATGATGATGGGACAAAATTTCCCTAAAGCAGAAAATATTGCTTCTGACATAAGTGAGAATGTTTCTTCTATGTTTAAGCCACTATTTATATTCATGTTAGTTTGTATGGGATTGACAGCTACTACAGAATTAGGTACTGGTCAGTTTATTCAGCCATTATTAGAAAATGCTGGTGCACCCCCTTTAATCATTTTGGCACTTGTTACGGGTCTGATGGCTGTAGGAAGATATTTCGCTGGGCCAGTCATACATAAGTTTAATCCTATAGGTGTGCTATTCCTTTCTGCGATTATCGCAACAATAGCGCTCGGAGTATTATCTGTAGCAAATGGACCATTGGTATATCTTGGAGCATTCTTATTTTCATGTGGTGTTATGTACTTCTGGCCTACGATGATAGGATTCGTATCAGAATACTGCGATAAGACTGGCGCACTTGGTATGTCTATAATAGGAGGAGTAGGAATGTTAGTTACAGGATTCTCATTGCCAGTAATTGGGGGTTGGTTAGATTCTGAAAAGGCTAAAGCTATAGCTGGCGGACTATCTGAGTCTGCTGTAGATCTTGCCGCGGGCCAAAACACATTAGATAACATAGCAATCCTACCGGCTATACTAATAGTACTGTTTGGTATATTATTCTTTATGAGAAATAAATTAGAAGAACAACGAATTCCACAAGAAGGGCAATAAAAGTAAACTTCAGCTAAGAACTCTAAGAAAGGCAACTCATAACAATTGAGTTGCCTTTTGAATTTTATGGGACATTGTCTTCTTCCAACTGCTTCATTTCCAGTGTTTTTATACCGCCGCTCTAATAATTATCATAATTTTGAAAATAATTAAGTCAGAAAAGCAACCTTATTATCAATTCTATAGTATAGGTGGGTATAGTTTTGAAATTGAGCGGGAATTAAAAAACGGATAACACGACATGGAGGAAAACCTTCAAGATATTATAAAAGGATGTAGAAGGACTGATCGGAAAAGTCAGCATGAACTGTATAAGTTATATTATGCTTATGGAATGAGTGTTGGAATCCGATATGTTAAAGATGAAGATGAGGCTATTCTAGTTTTGAATGATAGTTTTATGAAGGTGTTTACCCGTATATCTAAGTACGACGGTCAATATAGTTTTAAGCCTTGGTTCAGAAAAATAGTAGTCAATACAGCAATCGACTACATAAAAAAACAAAAGAAGCTGCATATGAAGTCCCATATTGATGATGCAAAAAACATAACAAGTAGAGAAGATATCTTGAGTAGAATAGGCTATAAAGATTTGATCGCACTGGTACAATCTCTTTCTACAGCATACCGAACTGTATTCAACATGTATGTAATTGATGGTTTCAAGCATGAAGAGATAGCAAAAACGCTTAAAATATCTATTGGTACATCTAAATCTAATCTATCGAAGGCTAGAGCACAACTGAGGGATATGGTTTCACAACAATTAAACATAGAGCATGCATAAGCTAGATCCCAATGATATGGACGCTCTATTTAGAGATGGAGCTGACAGACATGAGTTTACTTACAATCCCGACGCATGGGCAATGATGGCAGAAAAACTCGATACGAAAGATCGAAGGAAGTATTTCTTATGGCTCTTTCTTGGCGCATTACTATTAACTGGAATTGCGGGTATTTATTTCTTGACAAATTCTGTTGAACAATCAAATTCTATAGCTACAAAATCAAATATTGAAATAGCTAATAATGGGACAATTCTTGAGAGTATTGAAGATAAAGATTTGAATACTCTTACTGAAAAAGAGAATCAAAGTATTGGTGATTCTAAGCTAGTAGTCAGTGAAAAAGTTAAGCAAATAGAGAATAGTAGTACAATAAATAATAGAGCTCAAGATCTTAAGTCTGAGTCGAAAGAAGAATATATTAAAACCGTCTCAAAAGTGAGAGGTAGTAATATAGGTGCTCAAAACAGTTTTCAAAGCGAAAATACTGGCAGTCTTGTTGATAACGAGGTTGTCAGTGTTTCTTCGCCAATAGTTTCTTCAATTTCATATAACTCAACAAGTAGTGATGAGACTAATATAGAGAAAGAAATTACGAGTACAGGTTCAACAATTCTAAAAGATGAAATCTCTAGAGATTTATTGGTACTTGATATGCTTAAGAAAACAAACAACAGTGTTGTTTTATCAATAAATAATAAGGAGCAAGATTTCGATCTGAGACTTATAACTCAACATACAGCGCCAATCGTTGTGGGAAGTACTCCGAGATATGTGCTGACAGCTTTTGGTAGCTCGGATTTTTCTACAGTAGGTTCATTTAGAGATCCTCAAACAGGATATACAGTAGGTGCTAAAACAGGAATACAATTAGCTCGTAAGTATCAGTTTGATATTGGATTCGCTTACAGTCTGAAGAAATACGGATCTGAAGGTGTAGATTACAATATAGAAGGAGGATGGAATGAGATGGTAGGTATAGATCCTACGTGGATGGATGGAAAAGGAAATGTACTGCAAATTCCGATAGAAGCATCTTACTATTTCAATGGATATGAAAGCAATAGCTTCTTTGTAAATGCAGGAATAAGTAGTTTCTTATTCAACTCTGAATGGTATGGGTTCAAATATGATGACGTAGAGTTATTGAATAATCCTAATGCAACTCCGATCGAAGAAATCACTATGAATGATATAAGTAGAAGAAATTTTCATCTTGCAGGGATCGCAAGATTATCAGTAGGGTATCAAAAAATAATATCGTCTAATATCGCATTTGAGTTATCACCTTACTTACAGGTTCCGTTAACCGGAATAGGGGAAGGAAAGGTCGACCTATATACAGCGGGTATCCAATTCGCGGTCAAGTTTAATACAAAATAGCATAGGAGTAATGGGCTCGTATTGAGTAGAGTTCGCTGCCTGTCTTAGTGGTAAGCCCAATTCAAATGGGTTCAAGTCACGCTGACATATAGTGAAGAAGCTAGCAGGTTAAGTGCATTATTCATCAAAAACTCCCAATTGGATTGGGAGAGCCTTTAGAAATTTGGGGCTCGCGATTAAATGCATACTTCATTCCTAGAGTTAGACCCCTAATTATATGTGTTATATTTTCTGTATTTTTAAAATATCCAGTAGGACGGTAGTCTAAATTGAGGTTGGCAAATAGATGAAGTCCGAAGTATATTCTCAGATTATATCCTACGCCAACACTGATAAATATATGTCTAGAGTCAGCTCCACGAGACTAAAGTCTCTAATACTAAAAAAGACCTGCTACAATCTGCAACAGGTCTCTCAAAAACTCTTAATCGAGCTATATTATTTAGCTACTAAGCTTATTTTTAATGAGATATCATCACTAATCGCCTTATCCTTTAATCCCTCAAAGAAAGTTGGTGAACCGTACTTGATTCCCCAGTCTGTTCTATTGATTTTGAAATCTGGAGTACTTACTCTTACCATACCATCTTTGACATCTGTCATAGCAGTAAAAGCAACTTGTTTTGTTTGACCCTTCATAGTAAGATTACCATATACTAGTGCATTACCAGTTGGATCGCCCTCTTTTTTAGTCACTTTTGTGATTTCAAATTTTGCAGTAGGAAATTCCGCTACATTGAAAAAATCATTTTTATTCTTGTCTTCCGATCCCTTTAGGTGATTTTCTAAGTATGTTTTTTCGTCTCCTTCTAGATCAGTTACATTGATAGTATTCATATCAAATGTAAAATTTCCTCCTGTTACCATATCGCCTATAGCTGATATCTCACCTGCAGTTACATCAATAGTACCAGAATGAGAGCCCGCTGGCTTTGACCCAGTCCACATTACTTTACTTACAACAGCATTTACTGCGTATTTCGTGCCTTCAGTTTTTGCTACTGTCCCTGCAGTATCACTTACTTTAGCATCTTTACCTTTTGATCCACAAGCAACAAACATGCTCAATGCGAACATCAAAAAAGTAAATTTTAAAAAATTCTTCATTTTGTATAAATTATAAACATTAAAAAAAATTGGATTTGAATTATGTAACGGCCTATCTATATACTTTATACTTCTTTGGGATAAAAAGACTTGATAATGTTAATTAAATGAGATATCATGATTCGGGGCGGCTATTTTTTTCTTCGTCTAGGCAAAAAGCGCAGGCATAGAAATAGTGAATGTGTAACAATCTCTCATTCCTACGCAATTCATAACACCCTAAACGCATCTATGGTGAGTATTTTTAACGAAGTCGAAGGAAAAAAGAGACCTCCAAAAGTAATACAATATTTGTTTACTATACATTAACGATCATTGTTAGTACAATTATTTTGCAAATACGTTATTACTTGCTTTTTGTACAAAAATTTTTACATCAGAAATACTTTTTAGCAAGCTTACATTCTCTGGAAGCTCCAAGTTTTGTATCGCGGTCTGATATCCAGATATAAGAATCTTACTATTAGGCAAATGTCTACTTAACTCATTGAGATAAGGCTGTAGTGGACTTTGAGAAAAACTATCATTGAATAGTGTAAATATATAATTAGCTTTAAATATCCTCTGTCCTTCTAGCACCTCTATCAATGGAGTATCTGAGCCAAGATTTATAACATTCAAACCTAGATCTTTCAATAAAAAATGTAGAAACAAAAGACTTAATTCATGAGACTCCCCTTCTGGCAAGTATATCAAAAACCGATTAGCCCCTGGATGGCTTTCTCTCGATTTGTTATCAATAGCTACTATCGTCTTTCTCCTGATTACATTGGCCACAAAATTTTCATGGACACTTTTTATAGATCCTGCAATCCACATCATACTCAGTTTTTCCATCAATGGATAAACAACTTCATTCATCGTGTCTTCAAAGCCTTTTGAGCTTATATTATGCTCTAGAATTTTATTGAATTTATATTCATCCAACTCTAGCATAGCAAACATTAACGAATCCAGATAATCCTCCGTTTCTATTGTGACTTCCGACAGTTCAGAAACCAGCCGTTTCATCTCACCATCGCTCATCTTAGCTATCTTCGAAATCTTATAGCTATTCCTGTTTAATAAACTGATGTTGAGTATCTTCTGTAAATCCTCATCAAGATAGTACCTAATATTGGTTTCTGTCCTACGTGGTGTTATTATGTTGTACCTCTTCTCCCAAATACGAATAGTATGGGCTTTGATGCCACACAGCTTTTCAATATCGTTGATGGAATATACAGCCATTTAAAATACAATAGGTTAAACATAATTACAGGGAAAGTTAAACAAACTATGGTAACAAAGGTTCAATAGCGCATTTTTAATTTGTAGGCACAAATATTCAAATTCGATTTCAAGCCCAATTCTACAGTAATTTAGACTGATCTCTGCCCAATTTATTAAGCATAAATACCTCGTCTAATAAAATTTTTGATTTCTTCTCTCTTTACTTCAAACGCATCCTTTTCTAGCTTTTTGGCAAAAAAATGAAGCCACTTCACGCTGTTGATTATTATATTGAAAGTAGTGGTAAGAGACATAGGTTCAAAGTCACCAGCCTCCATTCCCAACTTTAATATCTTTTTGAAATTATCCTCATATGCTTTTCTTTTACTAAGAAATTGAGATAATTCTTCTTTTGGTAAGTGTCTCCATTCGTCATTGAAAACTGTTACGGAGCTAGGATTATTATATGCAATATCGATATGCAGATCTACTAAACGATCAAGTTTTTCGATGTTCGTTTTATCTGACTCTTGGATCAAATCCATTCCTTGAGCAAACAATTCTGCGCAATCATGGCATATATTGATTAGTATCTCTTCTTTTGATTTTATATGACTGTAAAGGCTACTCGGCTCTAAACCGACCATCTCCGCTATATCTCTGACAGAAGCAGCAGCATATCCCTTTTTACGGAATAGCCTGGCAGAAGCCACATATATTTCTTGCTTTCGTTTACTACGTTTCATCGTAACTGACTATTACTTCAGATGTTCTTGGGTGGGCTTGGCAGGTAAGGATAAATCCATTTTCTACTTCATCCGGTTCAAGTGCATAGTTGATATCCATTGTCGCTTCCCCCTTTATTACTTTACCTTTACACGTAGAACAAACACCACCTTTACAAGCGTATGGTAGATCTGCACCAGCCGCCAATGCTGCATCAAGGATACTAGTGCCTCCATAATCGAGCGGCATATCAAAGCTCTCACCATCTAAGATAATAGTTACCTTACTCTCCGCTTCTGAATCGAAAGATTCTTCCTCTTTCTTTGTCTCAACAAGAATGTCGCTTGTATTGAATAATTCAAAATGGATCCTACTTGCATCAACATCTTGAGCGATCAATTGATCTTTCACACCAAATATCATCTGTGCAGGACCACACAGGTAATAACCCGCTACTTCTATTGGATCGTAGAATACTGTACCAAACTTCTCACATTTCTGTGCATCAATCCTTCCAAAAAACAAAGGACTGCCTAGTTTCTCCTTACTTAATATATGATGTACAGATAATCGATCGAGATATACATTTTTGAGCGCCTCTATCTCTTCTCTAAATATTATGGAGTCAAAATTTCTATTTCCATAGAATAAAGTAAATCTACTCTTTGGCTCGTCGTGCATCACCGTCTTTATCATAGATAAAATCGGCGTGATACCACTTCCTGCTCCAAAAGCCACGTAATGATTCTCGTTTTCACTATCAGAAGCTAATGCAAAGCCTCCTTTTGGAGCCATTACTGACATCTCTTCATTATCTGATAGGGCTTCATTCGCATAAGTAGAGAATTTCCCTCCTTCTACTTTTTTGATTGCGACTTTCCACTCATTTTCGTATGGAGCACTACATAGACTGTAAGATCGTCTTACTTTCTCACCATTTATCTCCGTTTCCAGTGCAAGATACTGTCCAGATTTGTATTGAAACTCTGATTGTAGATCCTGTGGAATATCAAAACTAACTGAAACACAATCGGCTGTCTCTTTAATTACTTCTTTTACTTTGATCCTATGTAATGCGCTCATTTATCATTTTTACGAATGGTTGTTCGCAAAGATAATTGTTTTTTGGAGAGCTGTGACTAGATCGTATAAATTAGGTTTCCTTATGAGAGTCGCTACATTACAATTTGAAATTACTTTAAGCCTTCTAATTCAGACATAAAATCGCTATTTACGTTGTGTGTGGAATTCATATTGCACAAAAAATAAAAGTTATTATCAATAAAGATGATGAACCGTTTTTTTAATTGGAATCTAAAAGTGAGAACTATTGATCGGCTTTCGCAGATAACGATCAACTGGAGTCAATGGAATCGCGTCTACCGTTTGACTATCAAGGTTATGAACCTGCAACCTTTTTTTCAGTAAACAAGATTAATGACAAAAAGAAATAGGAAGGTAGTATAAGCGTGTAACTGAACGCAACATTGGTTTGTGGAACTTTAGCGAAACAAAATTGCCTTTAGATTTCAGGTAAGTTATGGTAGAAGGGATGGCTTTCGGAGAAAACAAGCTTTACTCTTCGATGATTTTTGCTACTTGTTCATTTAGTGAAAATGAACAAGTTTTATTGTTGGGCACTTTTTTAACAAAGATGCCGAAGTTGGAAAAAAGTTGGCCCATCTGGCAAGACAGGCATTGATAAAGGAGAAAAACAATATTATCAAAATCTAAAGATTTATGAATTCAAGATTTAAAATAAACATCAACATTGAAATATTATTACAAAAGTGCAATGTGTTCTCCACGCATTTACGATACGTATATTATCCAATTGAATTAGATTGTTAAACTTTAGCACAATCACAAGATGTATAAAACTAGGCGGAGAGTTTGTTTTAGGTGGAAAACCAATATTGGTAAAGCAAAAGAGAAAAGGAAATAAATGATCCAATAAAACTACCTTTGTAATATGAAATCAATTGCCAAAGCCTTACTCATTTTTCCAATTCTTATTGTATTTATCTCAACATCCACTGCACAATACAGCGCCATAGAATTAAACGTGGGAGTATCTAGATATCTTGATGATAACTTAGATCGAGAATACGAATACACATATTGGAATGCGTCAGGCATGGGGCAATATAATCTAGGCTACTCTTTTCCTGTATCTAAAAAAATTCTTCTAACTCCAAAGATAGGAGTTGCTTTTGCAAAAGAAAATTATATCAGAAACACAGACTCATTTTTTAACTTTGTTGAAGGTGATTTTACTTTTAAAAAAAATAAAAATATACTAATTGGAAGAGCAGGCGTAGAGTCTACATACTGGCTCAAACCAACTTTTGCAGGGCTCTTCTTTAGTGGCGAACTGACTGCACTATTTATGACGTCCGCAAAATCCGAAAGAACTACAAGAACGTACAATTCTTCAGAAATGAGATTCTCGGAACCTGTTATAGAAAATAGATCTATAAAGAATCAGTTTCACTCAATAATACCGACACTTAGGCTAGGAATTGGATACAATCTTAATTTCTTTACCCGATTGAACTTCTTTGCTGTTACTCACTTAGAATATCGACCTACAGGATATTATAAAAACACTAAAAACATAAGTCATTTTGGTAGAACATTAAACCTAGGGGTGAAATATGTGATCGAAGGAGGTACTACGATATTGAAAAAGAGGGAGAAAAAGATTGCTAAAGGTTGAGATTTGAGAACCAAGCCAGCAAGAGGTAAGAGGCGCTTTGAATAGGTAGCCACTATATAGCTACAGTGTACTAAAAATACAGAAAATATAACACATATAATTAGGGGTCTAATTCTAGGAATGAAGTATGCATTTAATCGCGAGCCTCAAATTTCTAAAGGCTCTCCCAATTCAATTGGGAGTTTTTGATGAATAATGCACTTAACCAGTTAGCTTCTTCACTATATGTTAGCGTGAATTGAGCCCAATTCAATTGGGCTTACCACTAAAATGTTGGTAGTTGCTAATTCTTCGCAAAAAAAGCATGGGCCCTGCGCTAAAGCTGGTATTTGCAATGCCGTATTCAATCCAATTAATACCAATTCAAAATCATTATATGAAAATATTGGAATGATTTATACAGTTATAATAATATCCAATTACAATAGTTAATGATCAAAATACAAATTATGAAATATAAAAACTAAATAGGAGCATGCTTTGCTATCCTATTTTTTTGTTGTGCAGCTATGCTTTTTTCTTGTGCTGGGTGTGGGGGTATGAAAGATTCGAAAAGTAATAAAATTAAATCTGAAAAGTCCTCAACTATTGAAGTGAAGGTTCCTTCGTTAAATAATAAAAAACTGAAATTTAACAATACAGAAAAAGATCTTAATAGAAATTTAATTGATAGATTCCATGTCAAAAATCGAGAAAAGAAACTTCAAACTTATGGCACAGAAAACGGGGGACGGCAATAAGCTCTATTTACTGCTCTTTGACTTCTTGACCAAAAATAAAATATTATAGGATTACCCATTTAAGCACGATCTCTGATCATAGCATAAGTCAAGGGAGGGTGGCAGCACATGGGTGAATGATTTTAGCAAGAATTGAGGCTCTATGGTTTCTACGATTATATCGAAAGAAATATTCATCAATATATTTTTGTAGATATTCTTTGTTGCAGTAGGAGTGCACACCTTTAAGGCAATTTTTAAAATTTCTAATCTGTATATGTAGCATTTTAAATTTTTGTCCTTTATTCGAAAGTTTCTGTTTTAGGTTTGGGTAGCCTTCAACGGTGTATATCTAGGCGAACAATCAGCTACTACATAGGCGTCTTCTTTAATACTTAAATTCTCCGATGC
>JBLHWH010000189.1:0-12071 GCA_047628935.1 Halioglobus sp.
GGCAATTACTACAGCACCTAGTCAAAATATTACTACACAAGCGAGTCTTACATAAACTTAGGCTGCTGGGCAAATACTTTACCATAGCTATCGATGGAACAGGGATATTTACATATGAAAATGAACCCTATGCTGGATGCCCATACAAGACCTTAAAAAATGGAAAAGTAACCTACAGTCAAAGTGTTGTAGAAGCGAAACTCATATGCGCCAATGGTTTCAGTATATCTATCGGTACAGAATGGATACTGAATGAAGATGGAGCAAACAAACAGGATTGTGAGTATAAGGCTACTTTGCGCCTGCTATCAAAACTACATAAGCAATATCCAAGACTACCAATCTGCATAGTCATGGGTGGCTTATTTCTCAAATATCCAATTCAGAATCAAATACGATTATACAACTGAGAGTCCATAATAGTGTGGAAACATAAAACTAAATATAATCTACAAAATGAAATAATCAAGCGAGAAGATCGTAATGAACTCAAGACAAAAGAGTAATCCCAGTTTCCCAGCAGCTGCACATGAGAAGAATATGTATTAGAATATTCAGAAAAGCCATTGATGCAAAAGGATATTAAGGTCTGGCACCTGAAAGGAGAGAAGACAACCACCAATATAAAGCCAGAGGTAGAGCGACAATACACTAAATTCATATTTATGACCTCCTTGAAAGTCGATGCTACCGATAGAGGAAAACGCAGGTAAAAATTAGAAAATGAAGGATTTAACGAGCAACAAAACGGTACACTTAAAATGCACCATAAAATGAATCGTAATAATCTTTATGATATGAAAAACTTTTATATCGGCTTACAGATAGCTCATTTGATTATGCAATTAATAACGTAGGCTAAAAACTCTGTAGTACATATATACAGAACGGTAAAGATGATACAGGCTAACTTTTGTTCCCCGCTCCGACTCCTAAAAGAATGTACGCCCATAGCTTTAAAGCCAAAATACAACCTGAGATACTGAATTAATGATAATAGAACTGTGGCAATATCGCCCAGTACTCTTTTATACTATCTATTATTGATTTAGCCATTTCTTACTATCATATTATTCCAATCAGTAGCAGCGCTATGCCCATATATTTAGAATTAGCTAAGCTTATTTTTTTTAAACTCGCTCTGAATCGCTAGTATCTGAAGTACCCAGCACCAAGAAATGCTCCATCAAAGCTTCTGACAGCTCATCATATTAGTTTTCATACCCTAAATCTCCAACTATGAAAAAAGGAATTGCCTTTTTCCTATTAGTATCCTTATTCGACATTTACTGTAATGTAAGTCAAGAATTAGTGCTTGCTCCAGATGTAGAGTATCTTCAAAATGACGGAACACCCCCCGATAGAGTTTCTCTTAAGCAGGGATGGACTGAAGATGTTCAAAACAAGTTTTGGTTTACCAGCCAAGGTTCCCAAATCAGGCCCTATAGTTGGTTTACCTGGCTCGAACAAGCAGATAACTCTTCCTTTTTTAGAAATACCGAGTACATGGAAGAAATTGGTTATCTACCAATGAAAATATCAAAGGGTAATCCTTCAGGACTGCCGATAGGATTTCCAATGACAAGATCAAAATCGGCGGAAGATTCATTTATGGGATTCACATGTGCAGCTTGCCATACAAACCAATTGGATTTTGATGGAACTAGCTATCTAATCGATGGTGCTCCTTCACTATCTAATTTTGTTATGTTTTTTGACGAGGTGGTAGAAGCTTTGAATGCAACCCATAGTGATGAAGATAAATTCAATCGATTTGCACTAAAAGTTTTGGGACAAAAATATTCAGCGAAAACCGCCCTCCAATTAAAAAGTGACTTGCTTGAAACTGCCATTATAGCTGACCAACGTCAGGGGGTAAACGCCTTGCCTTCAGAATATCCAGCGGACTTTACAAGCTTTGGTAGATTGGATGCTTTTGGCAATATTCATAATGCGGGGACTGCCTTCGCATTGGGTGACCTGACAAATAAAAATACTCCTACAGCCCCCGTATCATATCCATTTCTGTGGGGAACACATCAATCCGATATTGTTCAGTGGAATGCGTCCGCTCCAAACACTCCTGTGGTTGGTCCAATGGTAAGGAATGTTGGCGAAGTTGTAGGTGTCTTTGGAGGCCTAAAAATAAAAGAAGCAAATTGGCTCAAGCAACTGTTTGGCATAAAACATTCATATAGCTCAACAGTCGATTTTTACGGATTAGGAGCATTAGAGGGATATGTCAAAATTCTAACTTCTCCGAGATGGGAAGAAACAAAGCTGCCAGTTATTGACGAAACTTTGAGAGAAAAAGGACTGATTATTTTCGAAAAACATTGCTTGAGTTGCCATGAAGTTATCCCACATGACAAAGAAGGAGATCATTATAAGTCAAAAAAGACAAGCTTGATAGAGGTCGGCACCGATCCGATGATGGCATGGAGTATTTCAAATCATAAAGCAAAAACGCTAATACTTGAGCACTCTAAAGCTGATATCGTAATCGGAGATCATTTTGGACCAACCACACGAGCACTTGATATACCTCTAAATGGAGTAGGATTGGTCTTAAAAAATCCGACTAAAGCTTTAGAAGCAGGGATCATATCTGCAGAGGTAAAAATTGTAAAAATGCAATCATGGAAGGATCACCTAAAAGATCATGCAGATGCCTTAGACACTCTATTAGTAGAACAAGTTGTGACTTCTATGAGTAATTCTTTAGACTCTAGTGGTAAAAACTTAGCGGGTTTGGTATATAACCCGACCACTTAATGGTATTTGGGCTACGGCACCCTATCTTCATAACGGATCAGTACCTAACCTTTGGCAACTGCTACAAATGCCAAAGGATCGAGTCACAGAATTTTGGGTTGGAAGTAGAGATTTTGACCCTAAAAATGTAGGCTTTGAAACAACAGAAGGCAAATCAGAATTCAAAGTAAATAAAGAGGATGGCTCTATCATGGAAGGCAACTCAAACCATGGTCACAAATACGGCACGGAACTCTTGGATGGAGATAAATCGGCACTGATTGAATATATGAAATCATTATAAAACACTATAATAAACATTTAACCCCAACATTATGGCCAAACTTCAATTAGCTACAGAGTATCCACCACAAGGAGAAGCTGAAAAAACTGACAAAATTATTTCACTCTTAAAGCAAACTTTGGAAAAAGACTATCCTCCGCCGAAGAGAACAATGCGAGATGCCCATCCTAAGCAAATCGGTTTAGTAAAAGCAGAATTTACCGTTTTGGATAATTTTCCTAACCAGTATAAAGTAGGTGTTTTTAAAGAAGCAAAGACATACAAGTCTTGGATAAGATTTTCCAACCTATCAAATGGTCCAGATATTTCAAAAGATTCGAGAGGAATGGCCATTAAGTTAATGGGAGTACATGGAGAAAAGATATTGGAAACGGAAAAGAATGAGACAACTCAAGATTTTGTATTTATGAGTACACAATTTTTTGTAACCAAAGATGTAGCGGGATTTGCAAGCTTGTTGAAAGCTGTTAGTGGAGGAAAATTACAGGCAGTATTTTATTTTCTAACACATCCAACTTTAGCAAAACTGTTTTTAAAAATTCGGATTAAGGTTGCCAGTATGTTTGGACTCGACTGGGGAAGTACTACACCCTACTTATTGGGAGACCGAGCAGTGAAATATGCAGTTTTACCAGATACGCCTACTTCAGAGACTATTCCGACAGATACTCCAGCAGATAATTATTTGACACAAAGAATGGCTAGCCACTTGGCAGAAAAAGACGCAAATATGAGTTTTTATGTTCAAGTTCAAGTCGATGCTGACAAAATGCCAATTGAGGATCCAAGAGTAGTTTGGGATCGAGGTCTTTCACCTTTTATCAAAGTAGCTACAATTAGAATTCCAAAACAAACTTTTGATAGTGATCTCCAACAACTTTATGGAGACGGACTTTCTTTCACTCCATGGCATTGCTTACCCGTACATAGACCAATGGGAGGCATAAATCGAGGTAGAAAAGCCATATATAAAACTATGTCTGCCTTCCGTCATGGTAGAAACGACGAAGTATCGACAGAGCCTACTGATTGGAAAGATTTTTGATCAAGAAATGGTATTAAAAGGTCTATTGAATAAATAGCCTTCTCATCCTAGCCCCTTATTAATAGCTTTTGTGTAACTTATCGATAATCGCCGTATTTGATGGATTAGGAGTTTGTCTAGCTTATTAAAAAACATAGCAACCCTGTTTTGAAAAACGAGGTTGCTATGTTTTTTAATTTTTTATATATCCACTGAACTCCCCAGCGTCAACTCTAAAGCTTTCTCCTTACCCGCCCTATTATAACTTACTGTAATTACATCTCCAGGGCTGTATTTTTCAAGAACTGAAAACAAGTCATTGTTCGTAGATACCTGATCATCATTGATCGCTGTGATGATATCACCTAGTTCTATCTCACCTCTTTTGTTTCTTGTGGTTGGCCTTAGGCCTGCAAATTGTGCCGGACTAGATTCTGCTACATCTAGAATTAGAGAACCATCTAAACCCGCTTGACGGGTATATTGAGAAGAAACTAAGGTTATGCCTATGATTGGTTTTCTTACTTCGCCATACTTCACTAGATCACTTACGACCCAATTCACTTCATTTACGGGAATAGAGAAGCCAATTCCTGCGCTAGCACCCGATGGGCTATAGATCATGGTATTCACGCCTATTAATCTGCCACTACTATCAAGAAGTGGTCCTCCTGAGTTACCCGGATTTATGGCTGCATCGGTCTGGATTACGTCTTTAATTGGACGTCCGGTAATGGATTCTATTTCTCTACCGAGTGCACTTATGATTCCTGTAGTAAGGGTCTGGTCTAGTCCAAATGGATTACCAATGGCAAATACCGATTGGCCAACTTGCAACACACTAGAGTTTCCTACTTTGATCGGTGTTAGCACACTTGATGGTGCTTTGATTCTTAATACAGCAAGATCTTTATTCTTTTCTACGCCTATCAGTTCTGCATCCCAGCTGCTCATATCAGATAAGGTAACTGTGACACGGGTTGCGTCTTGGATCACATGGTAATTGGTAACGATGCTTCCATTTTTATCCCATATAAAACCTGATCCAGTACCTGCAGGAATCTCCTGAACATTTCTGTTCCATCTACTTTGTGCAACTTTTGATGTATTGATATAACAAACAGATGGTGCGGTTTCTTCGAAAAGTCTGATTGTAGCTTCTTCAGTATTGATAACAGTTGTTACTGGATCGATTTTCCGCTTAATGCTATTTGCACTAGTTGGTTTGGGTTTTGTTGGTGCTTCATATTTAGTCCTCAAAGCCAATTGCTCAGTGACAAATGAATGATTTTGAGAGCTTGTATACCAAATACCGGCTATACCTCCCAATATGAGTAAACCTATTCCTATTAATATATTTCCAACTTTCATATAAATTGAGTTTTGGTTGGTAAAATTCATTTTATCATTTACAACATTTATTATTTTCCCTAAATAAGCACTGAAGGGTACATATAGGGTTTCGGGTGCTGGATTTCGGGTACATGGTTAGCTGTTGACATTTTTTTTAAAGATAGACTGAATTAAACCTTTTTATTTTTAATGAATAATTTAAAAACTATATTAATTAAACTGATTTGTATTAAATAGTGTTATAAAATTCGTTTTAAAGTATCGTTAAATCGACATATGAAAATCTTAAATAGCGTGATGATATATCAACTACTTATATTCTTAATATCAATGATGAACATGACTGACCAAAAACCAAAGTTAATATATGTGGGTGACCCTATGTGCTCATGGTGCTATGGTATCGCCGAAGAACTTGCACAAACTACTGAATACTACGAAGAAACGTTAGACTTAGAGATTATAATGGGGGGTCTGAGAGCAGGCGGCGGTGAAGAATGGAATACACAATTCAAAGACTTCCTCAAGCATCATTGGGAAGATGTTGGGATGTTGTCTGGTCAGCCTTTTAAGTTTGACATTTTGGAATGGGAAGCATTTGATTACGATACCGAGCCATCTTGTAGGGCGGTTGTGTCCGCACAAACTATTGATCCTGACAAAGCACTTGCTTTTTTCAAGGAAGTACAAAAGGGATTTTATTTGGAAAACAGAGATCCGAAATTGATTGATTTCTATGAAGGTATTTGTACTAAATTGGATATTGACTTTGAACTATTCAAAAGTAAATTTGATACTCAAGAAATGAAAGTAGCAACTCAACAACACTTTCAAAGATCACAACAAATAGGTGTCAAATCATTTCCAACTATCTTGATTATGCATAAAGGTCAAATGCATCTGATAGCTTCGGGGTATAGTACTTTTGATAAGATGAAGGAGAAGATTGATAGTGTTTTCAATGAGTAATAAACATAACTACTTTTATTTCTCATCCGTTAAAAAAGGCTATGGCTTGAAATTATTGATATAAAAATTAGTACATTCTGATAATTACATAAAAGACTCAAAAAGCATATTAAAATGTTACTCCAATTCAAAATTGATTGAACTGGAGTAACTTATAATTTATTATAATTTGTAATTAACAAAAAATGAAAGCACTTTGTTCTTAATAGTAGAATCATCTCCGTCTTCAGTCTTGGCAATATTTGCTAGTCCTAGTCCATAATTTACTCCTACTCCAATTTTAGAAGTTATATTGTATGAACCACCGAAATTTAGTCCATAATCTAAGGTTTCCGAGTCATCTTTAACGTCTTCACCATCAGCTTTAGCCGTCAGTAGAAATCCAACATATGGCCCTGCATGTATATCAATACTTCCTGCATGATATACAAAATCTAATGGTACTTCTAAATAATTGAATTTTAGAACCCCACTATCAACTCCAAGAAACGAAAATTTCGCTCCTTTCATTGTGAACAATAACCCAGGTCTAAATGATAAATTCTCATTGATCATTTTGTCGTAGTTCACTCCTAGTTGAAATCCTATTTGATTACTAAGTCCTATACTTAGTCCTTGAGCCTCTATAGATTGGTTAGCAAGATTAACACCAGCTCTAATTCCAAACTGAGCATTTGAAACTGAAATGAATGCAAAGAAAGAAAACGTAACGATTAAAATTTTTTTCATAATTATGATTGGTTTTATATAAAGAATACTCACATTATTTAAAGGTGATTATCATCATTGTAAATATACTAAATATATTTAATTTATTGATTATATTAACTTAATCAGATTTAAAAATACTACAAAATCACTTTCAACGATCGCAGCAGATCGGAGTTAGATCATTTCCTACCATATTCATCGAACATAAAGGTCAAATGCATCTGATAGCTTCGGGGTATAGTACTTTTGATAAGATGAAGGAGAAGATTGATAGTGTTCTACAATAGAATCGAATTACACATATCGATATTCTTCTCGTTTCATTTTGAAGAGTTTATAACTGGTGAACAATAATATTACTATCGTCACAGCAACTAGTTGATATAGTGTTGTTATTAAGCCATATCCCTTCTTCTATTTGTCTATACTCCTTTATTATCAATCCGGGTATTATTAAAAACTGAATAAATCTATAAACCACTTCAGCAAGGAGGTATAAAAGCGAGACGCACCATAATTTTCATTGGATTCAACCCACTCTTTTTGATTAATATTCTATAACTTAAAATGAAACCAATCCCTAAGAACATTAGTCTAACGGGCACATCCCAAAGTACGTAACCTTGCCAAAGATTATCTTCTAACAAGAAGAACCCATGCCAAAAAATAGAGCTATCGCATTCACCAAAATCATCATAATTTTAATCATCGAAAATCCAAGCATTGCTACATACCCATAACATCAAAGTATTCTCAGGTCTGACAATTTCGTAATATTCTCTTATCCCATCCAAAGCTCCAAACCTATTTCTAGCGACTAATAAAGCTTCTTTTGTTGTAAGACCTTTTTCACAAAGTTCTTGGACATCACAGTAGAAGTGATCTTCAATTTCAATTTCATCTTGAAGTGACAATATCTGATTGCTATTCAGCTGAGCTAATACCAATTCTATCTCTTCTTTTACTAAGTCGTAGTCTTTGAAATCCACAATTTGTCCATTGTGTTTGTTATCAATTTCCATTCTACTCTTACATTCAGCGAGTTTGCTTTTGCCTAGTTTATTTATTGTGTAGTACTTTCTTTTTCTGCCATTTTCAGTCCTAGTGACTGAATTTACATATCCATTTTTTTCTAGCTTCGATAGCACTGGATAGAGTGATCCTTCTTTCCACTCTAGTTGATTATTACTTTCAGCCATCACTTTTTTGATTTTACTATATCCATAATCCTCTCCATCTTCCAAGATGGAAAGGACAAGTGGAATACAGGATGCCGCAACTAGATCTTTTGAAATTCTTTTCATACTTAGAGGTTCTAGTCACAATTACACATAGAACTTCTAAGTATCACAAGCTATCTTTTGAAATTTCATTAAAAAACGCCATTTTGCCATTGATGGAAATTACACACACGATTATTAATAACCATTTTACAACCGCAAAGTCATTTATAAAGAAAACTCTAAAAATCTACTTTGTAATCCTTTTGGCAGCATGTTCTACATCTATATTTGCTCAACTTGAAGATTGTTCAGAAGCCTTAATTATTAAAACTAAAGAAGATGTGACGTTCACTTTCTCTTCATCCGAAAATCAATTTGAGGACAATCTAATTCCCTTATGTGATGGGGCCGACGAAGTATTCACGAGTGATGCTGAATTTCCTACTCATTGGTTTACTTGAACAATTGCGGAATCAGGAACATTATACTTTACATTATCTATGCAAGTTGAATTTTATGATCTTGACTTCATACTTTATAAGTCAACAGAAAATGGAGAGTCGCGTGCTGATAAAGAGGCAATCAGATATATTTATTCTGGATCCAATGTCAACAACGGAATCGCTGATAATCAATGTTCAACGTCAACTGGCCTTAGTCCTACTGATATGGATCTCTTCGAAAATGGTGGTCGTAATTAAGATAGCAATAATTTTCTTCACCAAGTTAATGCGATAGCAGGTGAGCAGTATTAATTACTAGTAATTAATTTCAATCAGGATGAAGGACAAAATACAATGCTAGGGTTATGTGGTACATCAACATTGGGCGTAAATGATTCCCAATGTTTTACTTTAGATACAGATGAGTTAGTTCAAAGGGATAGATTATCTGCATTCCCTAACCCATCAAGTGATCAATTATTTCTATCAAGTAATAATGTGCCTACAATAATCAATTTTCCATACACCATCTTAGACCGTGTGGGTAGCGTAGTCATGAGCAAAGATGATAGCTCTAGCTTAGAATCTATTGATACACATTTTCTTCAGTCAGGCATCTATTTCATTAATATCATTAATGGAGCAACTAAGAGGTGTTCTAAAATTTGTAAAACGATAGGACTATACCTCAGCTAGAACTTCAGCTGCAATGCTCATATTAGCAACTTTGTCTAGCGCTTGACTGACATCCCAAATTAAGTCATCCGCATTTTCTACGCCAATAGATAATCTGACCAATTGATCCGTAACACCTAGTTTGATTTTATCTTCTGGAGAAACACCAGCATGCGTCATAGTACATGGATGCTGAGCAAGACTCTCTGTACCTCCAAGACTTACAGCTAATTTGAACAGCCTTAAGTTATTCAAGAAACAGAAGGATTCTTTTTCTCCTCCTCTTATATAGAGTGAGATCATCGCTCCTGGAGAAGAATATTGTTTTTTATACACTTTATAATCCGCTGAATTAGGATCGAGTAAACCCAGATATTTCACTTCTTCAACTAAATCATGATCTGAAAGGAAGTTGGCAACGGCCTGAGCGTTTCTTGCTTGCGCCTCCATTCTTACTTTTAATGTCTCTAAACTTCTTAGCAGTAACCAGCAAGTGTTAGGGCTAGCCATATTCCCGAGGAATGTTCTTAATGTTTTTACACGTTTCATCACTTCAGCATTACCAAGAACTGCACCTGCTATGACATCACTGTGTCCACCAATATATTTTGTAGCAGAATAGATTACCAAGTCTGCACCATGTTTCAATGGATGACACCAAAGTGGTCCCATATAAGTATTATCGACAGCTAGATTTACTTTTGATTCGGGAGTTGAAAACTTCTCTCCTACCCTAGCACACATTTCGATATCTATGACTGCATTTGTTGGATTGGCTGGCGTTTCTATGTAGATCATACTTAACCTATCCGCTTTACCAGTCTTGCGAATGATTTCTTCTATTTCTTCTTGTGTATTATCCGCAGTAAAACCAATTGCATCAACTCCGATCTTCGGTAAGAAGTGGTGAATAAAATGATCCGTTCCACCATAAGTAGGTGAACTAAATAACAATAAATCGCCTGGCTTCAAAAACTCTAAAAGCACCGTACTTATCGCCGACATACCACTTTCGAACATGGCACAATCGTCTGCTTCATCCCATAGACAGAGTCTTTCCTCTAGAATCTGAAGATTTGGGTTATTGATTCTACTATATATAAGACCTAGCTCTTCACCTTGAGACTTTTCTCTTAATCCATATGCCAACTCAAAGAATGCTTTACCTTCTTCTGCAGTCTTAAAAACAAATGTGGAGGTTTGAAAAACTGGAGGTTTGATAGCACCTTCTGAAAGCTCAGGTTTATAACCATAAGACATCATTAAACTTTCGGGCGACAATTTGTGAATAGGCATAATAAGTAGTTTTAATTTATGCCCAAAAGTACAATCATATAAAATATATTTCTACGCTTTCTGTATTATAAAGAATATATTCCTATTATTTTAAGTATGCAAGAACATTAATCTAAAACATGCTGTATATTCACATTACAATAGAAAATTAATCTGCCATGAGTAACACAATAGATGCTACCGACAAGAGAATCATCCATAAACTCCAACTTAATGGCAAAGAAACCATTAAAGAAATTGCGAATTCGCTAGGCATGTCTACTACTCCTGTATATGAGCGCATCAAAAAATTAGAACGAGATGGATTCATCGAAGGCTATACGACAATTGTAAACAAAGAAAAAATGGGCTTCCAGATAGTGGCATTTTGCACAGTATCCCTTGAAAGTCATCATACTGATTTCATAGAGCAATTCGAATCGGATGTAAAGTCGCTCCCAGAAGTGATGGAATGCTACCACATCGCCGGTATGTTTGACTATTTGCTCAAGATATATTCTACAGATATGGTCGACTACCAGAATTTTATCACCCAAAAACTAGCCGCTATTTCTAACATTGGACGGGTACAGAGTTCATTTATCATGACAGAGGTGAAGAATGAGAAGGTGATGCCGTTGAAGTAGGTCAAATGAATGATTGAAATGATTAAATGATTAAATGATTAAATGATTAAATGATTGCAAGAGCAATATTGTCTATGTCCTCTGTCGAGGGAGGGTTAGGGAGGAGGAAGTTATCGTATGTTTTGTTTTTGATCTTTCTTGTGGTGTTACCATAAGAGGATTCCTTAAGTAATCATTTAAACCGCTTCTATATACAATTCACTAAACCCAATTTCTAAACAATCTTGTAAACAATCTTGTAAACAGTCTTGTAAACAGTCTTGCTCTTAGATGTTGACGTCCACCCCCTACCACCAAAGGTACTGTGTTAAAATCCAAACATAATTACAATTATTTTACGATATTTGTTCTTGATGAAGAAGGACTTCTGACAAGTGATTGTGCAGTTGTTCATTCTGTGTAGATGGATGCTTTTTAGCTCCATCTACTTTTTCTTCATATGTACCTGTTTCGACTCTTCTAGTTGATGATGAACAAGGAACTTCCTCCTCATGAATATCAGATATTATTTTATTTCCGTAATTTTCATCGTACGCTTCATTCTTTTTCCAAAGTGAATACATTAGTGTCAAGTTTCACAAGGTTGCAAAGAGAAGCTAGCTTATAAGATTAGATTTAGGTAAAATTAAGAAAAGGTTTTTAAATTCATCTGGCTTTTGTTTAAAAATATCAGGTTCCAACCGATACCACATT
>JBLHWH010000190.1:0-11997 GCA_047628935.1 Halioglobus sp.
TTCGCCAAAATTTTTCCAACCTAAAGGTCGGTATTCGGATCTTTTTTGTGATAAGGCGTTTTTATGCAAAAACATCTTTTTATGACTCCGACGCAAGCATCGGAGAATTTAAGTATTAAAAAATTAGCTCCACCTCTTAAAATCAATTTGGTTTATTTCTGTAGTCTATTTTACTTATTCTTTTTCATAAACATGGGTAAAATTACGCTTTGTTTATCTTTAGAAAATAGCTGTTTGGATTACCGATTATGATCATAGATATTGCAACTTATCTATCGTTTGTAAAGCTACGACATTTTAATCTAGCGGAAAAATATTATTTAGCCAGATCTATTCCTTTCTTGTATTTTTAATTAAAAAGAAATTTATAAATGCCATGACGTTAGAATCAAAGACTTAAAAAATAAACAACTAGTAAATAACAGAAGAATTTATCTAGAGCCTATTGATTCTAGCATCAGGCGCTAATCTGCACCTTAGGAATGGTAAACAAATTATGTCTCACTTTTGGAGGTCTCTTATTTCCTCCGACTTCGTTAAAAATACTCATAGCTAAGTTTGTAGTATTGAATTAGATTCGGATTGAGTGATTGCTTTGCATTCACTATAGCTATGCTTACGATTTGAACGAGCGTTTTCTTTACAAGAAAAAAAGCCATTCTTACTTACCTTGTTGAAGAAAAAATTAGCCGCCCCAAATATGATATCTTATTTAATTATCATTCCTTATAGATTTTATAGAAAGTAAACTTAATCCAAGTGTTGTGCATTTTGGAATTATCATACAAAAAAACAGATGGTTTAGCTAATTCTGTTTTGTGGTTTAGGGAGAATTATTTTATAAAACAAGTAAAATATAAATACATTTTTAGACTATACTAAATTATATTTCAAGCAACCTTAAAATAGTTATCAATTCATCATGCCTTTTATGGCATTTAAGAAATTAAAGAGCCAAATTTGCTATCGAAGAATTTACAACCACATTAATATATAAACAAAACGCAGATTATTATGGCTATAATAGAAATGAGAGTTCCCAACATTGGAGAATCGATCACAGAAGTCACCTTATCTCAATGGCTTAAAGAGAATGGAGAATTCGTAAAACTAGATGAGCCTATCTGTGAATTTGAATCAGATAAAGCGACTTTAGAATTCCCTGCAGAAGCAGAGGGAAAATTAATATATGTAGCTGCTGAAGATGACGATATTGAGATCGGAGGTCTTGTGGCTAGGATAGATACAAGTTTTGCCGCTCCAGCGAGTAAGGACACTCCCGCTGTAGAAGAAGCTCCAGCATCGGAAACTAAAACAGAAGAGGCTCCTGCCGCTCCAGCACAATCAGCAACCTACGCAACTGGTCATCCTTCACCAGCTGCAGGAAAGATATTAAGAGAGAACAATGTGAATCCTACGGACGTATTAGGAACAGGAAAAGACGGTAGGATCACTAAAGAAGATGCGCAAAAAGCAGCACAAAGCAAACCCGCTCCGGCTGCAGTAAGTGCACCTAAAGTTAATGCACCAGCCGCCGCGACTGCATATAGTAGAGGCACAAGAGAAGAAAAAATGAGTCGAATGCGAAGAACAATCGCAACTAGACTAGTTTCTGCAAAGAACAGCACTGCAATGCTTACTACTTTCAATGAAGTAGATTTATCGGAAGTGATGAAGCTTAGAAAGAGAGTGCAAGAAAAATTCGTTGAGAAACATGGCGTTAAGTTGGGTTTCATGTCATTGTTTGCCAAAGCATGTTCTAACGTGCTGATGGAGATGCCTGATGTAAATGCAATGATCAATGGTAATAATATTATTTTTAATGATTTCGTAGATATCTCTATAGCTATCAGTACTCCTACAGGGCTAGTTGTACCGCCAGTAAGAAATGTAGAATCTATGGATTTCCATGAAATAGAATTGGCGATCAAAGGACTAGCTGTTAAGGCTAGAGAGGGTAAGTTGACTTTGGATGAGATGAAAGGTGGAACATTTACCATCACAAATGGTGGTGTATTTGGATCATTAGTAAGTACTCCTATCATCAACGAACCTCAATCAGCAATATTAGGCATGCATGCTATTAAAGAAAGACCGGTCGCTATAAATGGACAGGTAGAAATAAGACCTATGATGTATCTCGCACTATCTTATGATCACAGAGTAATCGATGGAAGCACATCAGTTACATTCTTGGTAAAAGTGAAAGAACAGTTAGAAGATCCAATGAAGTTGTTATTGAACATCTAAAATTTTAATCTTTTCAAATTATAATATACTACGCCCGCTCATTGAATTGAGTGGGCTTTGTATTTGAAGGGATCAAAATGTAATAAGCATTTGAATATTACTCCGCTCATATGGGGAAGAATAACCTTCTATTTCTTGGAATCCAAGTTTTCTATAGAGAGACAATGCTGGTTTCAATTTGGTGTTACTTTCCAGAAACAGGTTAGTCGCTCCAAGTGATTTAGCTTTTTCAATGATAGCTAAGCCCAACAAATATCCAATTCCTTTGCCCTGAGCTACTGGCGAAACTGCCATTTTCCCTAATTCATAATCAAAATTTTCAACATCCATTTTCATAAGTGCGCATACTCCCAAAACTAAATCACCTTCTAAAGCACAAAGTATATTTCCACCTTTTTCTAAAATATACCCTTCAGGATCATCTAATACTCTCTTATCTGCATCTTCCAATACAAAATATGCTTTGATCCATTCTTCGTTAAGCATTTTGAAAGAGGAATAATGAATTGGTGAGCAATCTACTATCTTAATCTCTGAAGCCTTAGCTGACTTTGTTTGATCTTCATTTGTCATGTAAAGAGTTTTTTTCAATTTCTACTTTGTCGCATTTGCATGTTTCATCTATTGTTTGATGTAAAGTCCCGGTTCTAAATATATATATTAAAATGAATAATTATTTATTTATTTTTCATCTATTCATCAGTTTCCCCTTACTTTTCTTGTCTTCTTGAAGTCAACCATAAAGACATATTTGATTCTCCGATTTAAAATCGCGATATTCATACCTATCTACACTAAAACTATGTTTTCTAGCAGATTCGCTTCAACTTTTTCTAAAATCTACTCAATTATAATTATTGGGTTGTGCATATTGCAAATCAACAAAGTCGAAGCACAGTCTCAAATAAATGGAAGAGTAATATCTGCTGATGATAATAGTTCACTTCCTTATGCCTCGATATATAATCCTAGAGGCCAATTTACATTCTCCAACGATGATGGATATTTCACATTAAAAGGTATAATCGGACAAAAAGTAACGATCACTTTCTTAGGATTCAGAGATACAACTTTGATTATCGACAAACAAAATATGACCATCCAAATGATGAATGATGGTATAATAACGGAAGAGGTTGTGATCACTGATAAAAACTATATATCTCCTTATAAAACCTTAGCAAAAGCGCGAAAAGAATACCAAAAAGAAGATGGTGATGAGATCGACACCAAACTATTCGTCAAGCGTGAATCCATAAACAATGGTACTTGGGCGGACCAAACAGAAGTACTGTACAACTACAAACACAAGAATCGAAGAATATACGATATGACATTCAAGCATGGAAAGTCTCATATCAATGTGGAGAATGATATTATACTGACCCTCGACCTATTCGAAATGATGAAACAAGACTGGATATTCGATAAGAAATTGGAGGTTCTATATCCGTCAATTATATCTCACTCTTCCAAAAAGAAAATGGTCAAAAACTTTGAAGCTACCTATAGTGAATTCTCAAGTAATGGAAAGAAATATTTTGTAATCAATAGTAAGCCAATAGATTCTGAAGATTCATTTTCGTCCAAAATAACTGTAAACAAAACCACCAACGATTTTGTAGAAATCAAGAATACTATCCTAAATCCTAAAACCGTAAGATTCCGAAGCATAAGAACTGGAGCGCCGATAAATATGACAAAAATGGAGTTCAGCTATCAGTTTATTCAATACGAAGAGATGACTTTCCTATCTCATATAGACGTAAATTACACTTACATTTTAAATGGTGTAGCGTCAGAAAATATTTTAGCATTCCACTTCTACGACTACGGTAAACCATTTCTCGAAAATCTAACTGACATAGTCCATGAGCCTTTGACAGATTATCAAAAAGTGTGGGTCAATCCATATTCAGACAACTTTTGGAGGGAGCAAAATATCGTAGAAAGCAAACTAGATACTTTGACCAACTATATTAATCTGAGTTATAAATTCAAGTCTTTTCTAGAGAATAAAAAGTACTTGACGCTAGAAGATATAAAAATTGTGGGTGCCGAACATTTTGAGCATCCTCCGAGAATGGATGATGGTTTAGGATTAAAAGCAAAAGTTGATCTTCTGGAAATTAAAACCCAGCTGCACGTCAATGTTTTTTTTCACATCAACATGTTCTACTTAGATAATGAAATTCAATACGAAGTAACACCGCTTATCAATTTTGATCGCACATTTATATTTGAGCCAAAGCCATTGGTTCTAATACAATTTGAAAAAGAACTTAGTATTATTCGGGATCATACAGAAATGTTTAATGAAGAGATAGAAGAGAATCGCTCAAAAGAAAAACTTGATACAAGAAAAATCAAATCTCTTCTTGAAAAACATAACCAAATTCTATGGAGAGCCTTGAGTAAGCTAGATAATTATCAATTTACAAATTGGGCACCCTATAATCATCTTGAAGCTATAAAAGGTAGGATACTAAGAGTACGGGGATAGATTTGGATTTCCTATCTTTGCACTCACAAATACCGGTAAAGATATGTCTCAAGATCAAAAAAAGAAAAAATCCCCTCTACATCCACGAAATGTTCATAGAGATGGATATGATTTTAAATTTCTGATTTCGAAATATCCTGAACTGAAAGGTCATGTTTTTGAAAACGAATATGAAACTCTGACAATAGATTTTAGTATTCCGTCATCAGTTCGTGCACTCAATGCCGCACTACTTTCTGCACATTATAGCATTTATAAATGGGACATCCCAAAGGACTATCTTTGCCCTCCCGTTCCTAGTCGCGCTGATCATTTACACTATATAGCGGACTTACTAGGGTATAAAGAAGAGCCTAAACCAAAAGAAGGTGATCCAAAAGTCAAAAAAATAAAGAAAGAGAAAATACGAATTCTCGATATCGGTACTGGAGCAAACTGTGTTTACCCATTATTAGGCAATGCTATCTATGGTTGGGAATTCCTTGCTAGCGAAGTAGATCCTAAAGCATATAAAGCCGCTTCCATGATTATCGAAGCCAATAATCTAAAAAAACATATTCAAGTTGCTTTCCAAAAAGAAGCAAATAAAATCTTCTTTGGTATAGTAAGAAGAGAAGAGATGTTCGACGCATGCATCTGTAATCCTCCATTCCACGGATCTCAGGAAGAAGCGGCAGCTGCAACCAACAGAAAATGGAATAACCTCGGTAAACAAAACAAAAAAGGATCTCTAAACTTCGGAGGCCAATCTTCAGAACTGTCTTATCCTGGTGGCGAAGTAGAATTTATAAAAAACATCATCCACGAAAGTCGGAAGCTACCTCATCTTTGCAAATGGTTTACAACCCTAGTGTCAAAGAAATCTAGTCTGGCTCCATTGCAGCGCGCACTCAAATCAGCGAAAGTCAAAAATGTGAAGATCATTGAGATGGGGCAAGGACAGAAAGTGAGCCGGATATTGGCTTGGAGGTATTGATCATAGATTATAGAATTTTTTGTCTCTAATATCAATCCTTGTTTTTTCTTCTTGAACCGATTCAATTCCTCCTAAACAAGGTCCTTATCTTGCTTTAAATAGATTTCCCCTATCCGTTTTAGCTACGAAACCTTCTTCTATTAGTAATAGGTCATTGGATTTCAACTTCATACTAGAACCATAACTTTCAATATTATAATCATGAAGGAAAATAGTGTTATTAGCTTGAAAGAAATAATCTCTTTCGGATAGCAAAGTTGCACTATTTAGAAAATACTTATTTGGGCAGTCAGAATATAGATCTGTAGTCCAAATACCGCGGCCAAAAGTCCCTGCATATAGCGTGCATGAGCCATATTTTACATCAAGGTCTGCTAACTCCACAGCGGGTAATTCATTGCTAAAATACGTCCAATCATCAATATCCGCATTTCTATAATATACTCCAATATCTGTCCCTATGTAGACTGCTCCCGAAAGATTATTACTAATGTCTTCTTGGATAATATAATTGATTGGGATATTAGGAAGATCTTCAGGTTCGTCGGTCCAGACCATTCACCCATTCATTAATTTGAAAACCTTTATTCCATCTTTATATCCTCCAAATGTTACCCATATTTCACCAGAATTATCAGGATTAGAAGTTAAGTATCTCCAAAATAGTCCGAATAATATACTCCTCCCGGTATTAATGAATTTGAAATAAATTAATGCTGATCAACACGAGGCCCATCACTAATGCTAAAATAACCTCCATAATCAGTTGACTTACAAATCCTTACCTTCCCAATTAATAAATAATCACCAGCGATTCAGAGCCACATTGTAAATATAACCTTATCAAATTGTCGGTAAAAATAAGCAAAACGATACCTATTCTGTTGTGGGTTTTCAGATCAGCCGCCTTTATTTTATAATTGGAGCTAAGTGTTTTTTATATATTTTGTAGCAATATTACTGTAGGCTCTATTGCCATTTCAGGTTGGTTCAGACTCAGTATCGGAAGTTGAGCTTTTTGTTTTGTTTAGTCAATGGTAATTCAAAGGAGACACAAAGCATAAATGCCCATAGATGAAGCCACATGCCTTTTATCGTTTTCCATCCAAGCCATCCACCTTTTATGAATCGGATAATGTTGGTCCTGTTGACGGATATACTGCTTATATTAACGAATCGTAATTTTTCAACGACTGTTGGATTATCCAAATTAGTGGTTTCAGATACTTGTCTTATATAATAGAATTCATGCTCTTTATACGTCAATGCTTGTGAGCTATATTCACCATCGTGCAGGGTCTTTGGTTTAGGATTGTGAATCTATTCTCTTTTAATATGTTTTATGCCCCCTTCTAAACGAACATCTCCTAATTGGGCCCATACTGTTTTCAGTTCACCGTCTTTCCATACGATGATGTATTCCCAGCCCATTACCTTGATCTGAGTCATAACCGGGTAACAGGCAAATAATCCATCCAGAAGAATACAAATTGGTAATCGAGAATAATCTTTTTTTAGTTTCTTGAGTAATCCCATCAATGCCTTTTGTTCGCAATCCTGTTTTATTTGACCATCTTCGTTTTTCAAGCACTCTGAAGCTATTGATATACTAAATCCATTGGAACATACTATTTTTGCTTCCTATACATTTTGATACCAAGTCTTTTTTCCATGCTTGTTTTCCTTGTATGGACAGCTCCGATAGGGCTCGTGATCATAGGTATACACTCCACTACCATCTATGGCAATCATAAAATATTGCTTCAATAATCGAAATCTATGTACCGTTCGTTTATTCAACAAATAGTTAACTACGTGCTTACGAAGCTCCTCTAAATATTCTGTATCCAACTGTTTCATTACATCGCTCACCTTATCCAGATAGAGAAGTCGTAAACCCAACAAGGATTTATAGTTTTGTCGAAATTGTTCTTCTTCACGATCTTCGTTCATACGGTTGCAAGAACCTTCTCTGAACAGATACATCATAATGGCCACTAATACTATTTCTTCCATCTTGTATACCGCTCGATTTCCCCGATAATCAGGGATGCTTTTTATTATCTCTTTCCTATCGGAAATAAAATGATGCAGGATCTGGTGGATCCGGTATAAAACTTCATTACGCGGGCTCTTTTTTGATGTCTTTACTAAATTTTCAGCAGCTTCGGCTTTACTGGCTTTCCTTATATTTTACATTTACTGCATTCAACTAATAAATGCAACGGCATCATGAAAATCAAGTTTGGTGGCGAAAAATTCATTAGGAGTTTTATATCCTAATCTCTTTCTGGGTCTATTATTAAGTTCATTTTGAACATATAGAATTTGATCATTAGTTATAGTTGTAAAATCATGATCTTTTGGAAAATACTGTCTCACTAAGCCATTCAAATTTTCATTAGCACCTCTTTGCCAACTATGATATGGTTTAGCAAAATAGAAAGACAAATTCAATTGTTCAGCAATATTTGCATGATTTCCAAATTCCTTCTCGTTGTCGGACGTGACAGCCTGATCCAAATGTACAAGATACTGACATATTACACATCACGTTACCATTGATCAATCGTATGAAGATCGCTGGAAGAGCGGAAAACACTATTACTTCTTGCGTGCGTGCTGTCGAACGGCTCGTCCGATTTCATAGATTAATCCATACTCGTGGCCTCGATGTTGATGAGTTTTTAGATTTCTTGGTGTCTCTGACCGAGATAAATCAGATCAATTGGCGTACAATAAACGTTCATGAAAAAGTATAATTCATTTACCAATTCTGTGTAATTTCATAAACTTTGATTCCCAAAATAGATACACAATAGCCTATCAGAACAAAATGTATCCTTATGATGAACATCAGTAGTCTCTTTCGCAGATCTTAGGTATTACTGGAAGCACATACTCGAAGATCAATATTTTGCTGATCGCATTCCTTATCCTAAAGAACAGCCTAGCCTACCGAAAATTCTCAACCGTGAAGAACTTACTAAACTGCGCAACTCTTGTAACAACCTAAAGCATCGAGTACTATTCAGATTTTTACATTCTTCAGGATTGCGTAGAACAGAACTCCGCAATCTCAAAATCTGCGACATTGAAACTCAAGATGGTAAGTATAGAGTCCGTGTCATCAAAGGTAAAGGAGTAAATGTTTATAACATCTCTCATGTTTTTTCAGCATTTTTTATTTTTTAAACTTTGAGTATCTGTTCACCAAGCGCAAGCCGATTATCGAAAGAAAGATCGATAAACCGTCCTCTGTAAAAAAGTGCTCGTAGAATTCCGCGCTTACTTCATTCAGTACACACCAAAAGTCTACCTTTTCAATGTCCGTAAGAGAAGGTCAAAAAATGAGCGAAGGAGCTATCAGACATGCACTCGAATATCTTGGTAGATATACTCACAAAATATGTATAAGTAATCATCGAATCCTTATTATCTCATATACTCTTGTCTATTTCAAATACTTGGATCGAAATCTAAGACAATCGAAAATCAAAACAATCCCTGGAGAACAATTCTTAGCACTTTTTGCTGAGCATATTCTCCCTAAAGGTTTTGTCAAAATTAGGCACTTCGGTTTCCTTTCTTCTCGATCCAAAAAGAAAGACTTGGCATCCGCTAGAAAAGCCTAAACGTCAATCCGCCGCCTATCAAGGACATCACTACTCGTGAACTTATCAAACTCACCACTGGAAAAGATCCCTATACATTTACTTACTGCGGTATTGGCGAAACTGTTATCATCAAGATATTTCCGCCAATCAGAGGTTCTCCTGGCAGAACAACGCTCAGGTGGATACCAAAGGATAGAAAAGTAGATCTAGAATTCGGTCACATTGACTGACATGGAATTTCTTTGACCAAAATCAATGATTTCCGGTATGAGCACCAATATTTTGATCATTTTCTTCAACCTCATGTCTTTGGTTTAACAGAAATCCTAGATTTTTCTATAATTCGACCACATTTCTAAAAAAGTGAATCGTGTTATTCCAAAACTATAAGGGATCGAAGTATTCAAATCACACACTAAAGAAGGTTTATGAAAGTATAATGTTATCGTTTAATTCCTATTTTTTTCATAAACTTCAGCATGCTCAGATAGACTGCAAAGGGCCTTACCAACGAACAATACACCCATAGCTCTTCAGTACAATATACAATCCCTTATAACAACTAATTGACACCTCCAAAAATGCTAAAAGTCGCAGGCGATTTTAGGCATTTGTTGCTAATTGTTTATATGCCGTTTCTTTATTTTGAATTAGGTCATTAATTGAATCCCAAAGACCAATTCTTTTCTCTAATGATTGCTTTGCTACTGTCAGTGTTTCATTCCACTTCTGGTCATCATTCCCGCAAAGTGCTGAAATCATTTTAAGAGATAGTGGTCCGTGTTCATCTCCATCTAATTCTATGTGTCTTTCAAGATAATAGGTCAGTTTATTATATGACTTGTTTTCAGAATCAGAACCTTTCAAAATTTCAATAAACATATCAGGAATAATATCCTCTCGTCCAAATGTAAAGGCAGAGGCAACAAGGTGAGCTTTATTTGTTTCAATAATTGAGAATGAAAATTTCACAAAATTAACCACTCTTATATCAATATTGATTTCATTCAGTGAATATTCAACTGTTTTGTCAGACTCAATCAATCTTATAAAATTATTTATCTCAGTTGTATTTGCTTTTACTTGTCTCATTGCATCTAAATACATTTCAAAGTGACTATTAGGTTCTCCTAACTCATTAATATCACTTTCTTCCCCGTGTACGATTTCATTTATGAATCTCGAAAGAGTTGGATTATTAGATGGAACCCAAGGAGTTTGAACATTTGTCAGTTTTATTTGCAGCGATTTTAAAAGTGACATAAAGTCCCAAACAGCAAATACGTGATTCTCCATAAAAACTTTAATATCATCTATATTCTTTAGGTTGGAATAAAGTTTATGATTTTGCAATTGATTTCTTAACTCAGAAATCTCATTTTCTATATGTTGTATTCTATTCATACTGTTTTTTTTATTTGCAAGCAACGGCTCAGTGCATGCAGTGGACGAAGTTTTAGCTAGTCTAACATCATACACAATGTTATATGTTGCACCTTTTAGTTTAGTTCGTAATCTTGAATTAAAACGGTAGGAGTAATTTTGAGATGTTCCGACCAATTTCTAATCATCTTTACACTTAATCCTCTTTTCCTATTAATCACCTCAGAAACGATGCCTTTTGATCCAACAATTCCAATTAAATCCTTCTGCTTAGGTTGTAATTCTTCCATTCTAATTCTTACAGCAGCAATAGGATCAGGAGATTCTATCGCATAATTATCTTCTTCGCAACTTTCAATTAGTAGAATTAACAACTCAGCTTCTTGCCCTTCTGAAGAACTGAGCTTTGAATCAAATATTACATTCAATCGCTCAAGCACCTTCTCATATTGCTTTTCAGTTTTAATAAGTGTCTGTTTCATATGTTATCTGATTCAATTTTATCGTATTCTTTGTGAGTTCCGATGAATCTAATGAATAGCCATTGCCTTTGATAATTGATTTTAGCAACAAGTCGATATTGATTGTCCTTAATGTTAAAAACAACTCTTGAGTTCTTCAAAATGCTAATTGTAAAGTAGAATTCCTTGATTTCATAAGGTTTTTTCCAGTTTGAACCTTTTACGGTTTCATACCATGTTTCTAAATAATCCTTAGAATCTGGATGTTTTTCCCAGAATTCACGAATTGTTTGCTTAGCTACTATTCTTTTCACAGATCAAAGACACAATAAGTTTTCAATACATGAACATTTAATTTGGATATCTAGTTCATTTCTTGTTACACATAACTCTAAGGAATGCAACTGTTGCACTTGATCAAGATAATTTGATGCATAGATGCCATTTGTGACAGTTACATTCGAGTTGAATAATGCTGTTTTCTATTAAAGGGAAAGCAATTGTAATGACTCTCAGTGTTATTAGTTTATAATTGACCAATATAGAGCTAATTATAAATTTACGATTGCTTCGTTAGCAATATTTTTTCTGTTTTGATATGTCAATCATTTATTTTTTATTTTTTCTAGATTTTACCCTTATTTTCTATTCCTTTTGACATACCTATACTGTTTAGCTTGCACCGCTATTCCTCTTTGATGCTTTATGACGTCTTCAAATGTCTTTTTTCGTGGTGGACTTCTGCCTGGCACATTGATGTATCGATGGATCCATTGTTTATCTGGTAAAACCATCACAATTTCATAA
>JBLHWH010000191.1:0-11969 GCA_047628935.1 Halioglobus sp.
AATTGAGCAATATGTAAAGACTATTGATAAATCTGAAATAAATAGCTCGGCAACTATTTACACTCATTTTCTTGTCAAAGAAGAAGGCTTTATATACACTGTTGATTTTATGGTTACCAGTAATGGTGAAATCACTATTCTAACAAAAGAAATAGAAGAAGAGTATTATAAAGTTAATCTTTTCAATGCAAAATTTGTACAAAAATATTCTGTTGTTATACCCACTATTGAAGTTTAAATTGGTCTAGACAATAGTAAATTTATAAACGAAGCTCAGCAGAAATGCTGGGTTTTTTTAGTTTTAGTATGCCCCTCCCAGACACCTTAACTACTACTCTCATAGTGTTTAATGGTCCCATGCTTTCCATTAAGCCCACTGACCATATCCCCGAGTGAGCGGTAAAAAGTACAAAAAGTATTCGCGCTATTTTCATGTCCCCCTATTTAAACCCTAATACAAACTAAAAGTAAGAGTTGTAGTGTACCTAATCTCACTTGGCTTGCTGCATTCAATGTTAAAAGTGAAGTTTCAATTTTCATGTTTGTCTCTTACATGGACAAGGGGATTAAAATCTCAACAAAAGGAAAAGTTCATCCAATTTATGGCAGAAAGAAAAGCAAAGAATTACGCACCGTAAAGTTAATCATGACCGATACAGGAGGTTTGATCCAACTATTTAATAAAAGCGTTAATAAAAGGTATATCGCAAGACTGGAGCTTCAGATTTTTATACCACGATATCTTTATTTCACCAAACTAAATATTACAATTTTAAACTTTTATAAAAGAAATAGTACTATTTGTCATTTTATGCAGTACTTTCGAACTGTAATAATATTTTTAATCAAAAAATCAACTAATATGTCCACAGTTAAATCTATGCATACCTATCTGGTATATGCATTAACAATTATTTTTCTTTTTATGGGAGTAATGGGTTATCTAGATATTAAATACAATACCTATGATGGTTATAGCTCTAACGATTTTACAGTTACAAAAGTAGAGGAAGGAAGCCCAGCTGCAGTAGCAGGGATGATGGTAGGGGATCAAATTACATCAATTGACAATCTAGACATAAGGGATACCAAAGCGTGGTCTGATAAAGCCAGAAGAGCTGTTGGAGAAACAAGAACCTACATAATTAACCGTAATGGGGAGGAAGTTACTTACCCAATGACCTTTGTTTCACAAACAGAAAAAGACAGCATTCTCAATAGATTGGGCTGGACTATTGGCTTAATTTTTCTATTACTGGCCTTTTTGGTCTTCAGGTCAAAAAAGACCTGGTCGTCATTCCTATTTGCTATGTTTTGTATAGGCTTTGCTGGATCATTTATGGGGGGACCACATATCGCTAACAACATGTTAGACGACATAGTTGATACTATGAGGTTCAGTTTTTTACTCTTGTCCTTTGCTTTCCTTGTCGACTTCCTATTACATTTTCCAAAGAAATCTTCATTTGTCTCTTCTGCAAATGCAAGTAAAAAACTGTATGGGCCTCCCGTTTTCTTGATTTTGTTTTTTATGGTTATCAATATATTACAAGCCGATGCTTCTAGCGGCTTAAATATATTTATTCGCTTTGCAATGTTAGCATTTGTCCTCGTATATTTTGGTTGGGCTTTACTTATCATGTTTAGAAACTATAGAAATGCATCAAGCGAAGAAAAAACCAATGGCATCTCCTTAATGTTTTGGGGTACTATCATTGGGGTGGTTCCAATACTAATATCTTTTGTTGTAGGAAATTTGATGCCAACTGTAAGCTTGCCAGGTGAAGATTATATGTTTTTGACAATGGTTATAATTCCCATTTGTTTTGCCTTAGCAATCAACAAAAGTGAGTAAAAAACTAACCAACACTCCAATGCTGGTGGTATAAGGGTTTGATGAGAAAAGTGTTAATCTCTCATCGCCCACAGTAAAAAAGATCCTAAATTTTGACTACCCCACCGCAAGCGGATGGAGCATTCACCAAAATTTTTCCAACCTAAAGGTCGGAAATCGGATCTTTTTTGTGATAAGGCGTTTTTATGCAAAAACATCTTTTTATGACTCCGACGCAAGCATCGGAGAATTTAAGTATTAAAATAATAATTCTTTGATTTGTTGAATCATTGAATCTAACCTAATTGGTATTCCATTATTATGCAATTCTTGTTTTAAGTCAGGTATCGACACTTCTCCAAAGTGAAAAATACTTGCAGCAAGACCACCTGTTGCATTGGTCATAGAAAATAGCTCTACAAAATCCTGAATACTCCCTGCTCCGCCAGATGCTATGATGGGAACATTTACATAAGTTGACAACTTCTTCAAGGCACCTATCTCAAAACCTCGCTTCGTACCATCTGCATTCATAGATGTGAATAATAACTCTCCAGCCCCTCTGCCTACAAGCTCTACTGCCCAATCAAATAGATTAAGATCAGTAGTCTGACTTCCTCCTTTTGTAAATATAGACCAACTATCACCAACCGACATTGCATCAACTGCGGCGACTACACATTGCACACCATACTTATCTGACACTTCATTGATTAAGTCAGGATTGAGTACCGCTGCCGAATTAATTGCTATTTTATCCGCTCCATTTTGTAATAATTCATCCACAAGCTCTACATCTCTAACCCCTCCACCAACTGTAAATGGAATATCAATCACTCTGCCTATTTCTTTGACGAGGGTGACTAAAGTCTTCCTCTTTTCTATGGTGGCCGTAATATCTAAAAACACAAGCTCATCAGCTCCAACCTCAGCATAATGCCTAGCCAAAGAAATCGGATCCCCAGCATCTTTCAAATTGATGAAATTTGTTCCTTTCACTACTCGTCCCGCTTTGATATCTAAGCAAGGTATGATTCGTTTTGCAAGCATCGATATATTTTAAATTTAAAGAATAGGTTTTATAAGACAGAGAGAGATTTTAAAATCGAAGATATCTTTTATAACTGGCATTTATATTTTTAGAAAATATTGATTTTAAATCTGTTAAAAAGCTCTAACTGTTTGAACGTATTGATTTTTAGAGCTTTAGGATTTAAATTCAATATTTACGTTAAGAAAAGATACAAGCCTTGAGTTCTTTGGTTCGTTTCTTTTTTAAGAAAGAAGTGAACGCCAGTCGCGGCGAGCGACAATGCTTAGTTGAAGATCAGTATCTTCAGTTTACAAAGCAAAAGGAGTATCGGTTTTCATCTATAAATCATCTGTTTACAATCTAGCATCCAATCATTATCACTTGAACAATCGATTAAGATCAATCCTATTTTCAAACAATGCTTTTCCTATCACACAAGAGTACATTTCCATTTCTTCAAGAAGCTCTAAATCTCTGATAGATGATACACCACCCGATGCTATCAACTTAACATCTGGAAATTTGATTCTTAGAAATTTATAAAGAACATTTGACGTACCTTCCAACATTCCATCCTTCTGTATATCAGTACATAAGAAAGTATTAGCTCCACTAATGGTATAATCCAACATAAAGTCCGATATATCCTCTTCACTTGTGCTCAACCAACCATCGATAGCAATTTTACGATTTCTAACATCAGCACCTATAATGATTTTATCTCCTCCATATTGTTTTACCCATGACTTAACTTCATCACGGTCAGTTACCGCTTTACTTCCTATAATCACAGCTTTGATTCCATGCTCAAAAAAAGACTCTATTTGATCTTTAGATTTAATGCCTCCTCCTGTTTGTACATCAAGATTTGTTTCTTGCGCAATCTGATAAATGAACTCTTTATTGGATCGTATTCCTCTTGCCGCATCAAGATCAACAATATGAATCTTCTTAGCACCCGCCTTTTCATACTTCTTCGCTATTTCTACTGGATCAGTATTATACATTGTCGACTGGTCAAACTCTCCTTTTGTCAACCTTACACAGGTTCCATTTATCAGATCGATTGCTGGTATTTTTATCATAACTCTAAAAAGTTTTTTAGTATTAATTGGCCATCACCAGAAGATTTCTCTGGATGAAATTGTACACCATAAAAATTATTAAATTGGACAGCACTTGCATATTGTCCATCATATTCTGAAGTCGCAATCGTATTATCACAAACATCTGCCCTGTAACTATGAACAGCATATAAGTATGTCGATTTGTCAAGTTCTTTGAAAAGACGATTATCAGAAATAGTATTTGTATTCCAACCCATTTGTGGTACTATCACATTTTTCTCATTGAATTTTGTAACCGTACCTTTTACAATACCTAGGCATTCGGTATCTCCTTCTTCACTCCTATCGAATAGTAACTGCATACCAATGCAAATACCCAACAGAGGTTGTTTAATTCCTCTTATTACATGTACCAGATCTTGATCTCTTATTGATTGCATAGCATGCCCTGCGTGACCTACGCCAGGGAAGATCACCTTTTCCGCCGCTAATATTTTAGATGGATCATCAGACAACTCATAGACACTACCAAGTCTATCCAGCGCATTCATCACCGATCTAGTATTTCCAGCTCCGTAGTCAATAATTACAATCATAACATACCTTTTGTTGATGGAATGGAGAAATCATTCTCATTTCGGCTTTTTGCCATCTTAATCGCCTTTGCAAATGCCTTGAAGATCGCCTCAATTTTATGATGTTCATTCGCTCCATCTGCGGATATATTCAAATTACATTTTGCATGATCACAGAAAGACTTAAAGAAATGATACCACATTTCAGTTGGTACATCTCCTATCCTCTCTCTTTCGAAATTTACATCCCAAACTAACCAAGGTCTTCCTCCAAAATCAAGCAATACCTGAGCTTTACAATCATCCATCGGTATCGCATATCCGTATCGAGTGATCCCAGCCTTTTTTGCCAATGCTTTGTTGAATATCTCACCAAGGGCAATCGCCGTATCTTCAATTGTATGGTGTTCGTCTACTTCTAGATCGCCATTCACCTCGACCGCTAGATCCAATGATCCATGCCGAGCAACCTGATACAGCATATGATCAAAAAAAGAAAGTCCTGTTTTGATCTCAGCAATGCCCGACCCATCCAAATTAATACTTGCACTTATCTTAGTTTCCGATGTGTTTCGTGCCACTGCAGCCTTCCTTTCAGCCTTAACTAGATAATCATATACATCTGCCCAATCATTTGATTTTAAGACGATTGAATCTCGCCATGCGCCTTCTTTGTCATTCTCTCTATAATTCAGCCAAATACCATTACAACCCAAGTTCGCAGCCAATTGCATATCACTCCATCTATCTCCGATTACATAGCTGTTTTCAAGATCATATTTACCATTCATGTATTTAGTAAGTAGTCCAGTTTCTGGTTTTCTATATTTCGAATTATCTTTTGCAAAACTTCTATCTATGCATATAACATCAAACTCCACCCCTTCTCCCGCTAGACTTCTTATCAGTAATTCTTGATAAGGCCAGAAATCAGATTCAGGATATGAGTCCGTTCCTAACCCATCTTGATTAGTAACCATTACTAATTCATAATCAAGCAATTGAACAATCTTACTTAAAGCTGAAAACATACCCTTTGGAAACTTGACTTTATCCAAAGAGTCAACTTGTTCGTCCACTGGTTCTTCTAATAGAATTCCGTCTCTATCTATAAATAGTACTTTTTTCATTTTATCGTTTTTAGGACTTCTATTAATCTTTGATTTTCGCTTTCAGTACCAATGGTTATTCTTAGGCAACCTTCGCAATTGGTATTTGATGATCTATCTCTGACTATTATTTTATGATTGATAAGAGTTGAAAATACTTTTTTGTAATCTTGAAATCGAACCAGTAAAAAATTAGCACTCGAAGGAAAGACTAACTCAACTATCTGTAGCATTTCTAACGCTGTTTTTAATACTTTTATAGACCTTTTTATATCATTGACCAAATCATCAATCTTATCAATATTATTAAGCCTTTGTATCGCAGCTTCTTGATTAGGAGTGCTTATGTTATACGGCGGCTTTATCTTATTCAATATTCCGACTAGATATGGATTCATAAAACCCATGCCTAATCTTATGCCTGCTGCACCTAACGACTTACTAAAAGTCTGAAGTACAACTAAATTATCATATTCACTTATCCTGCCAATCCATGAGTCCGAATCCGAAAAGTCAATATATGCTTCATCGATAATCACTATATTGTTAGTAGCATTGAGTACTTTTTCTATGATATTTTCAGAAACAGTATCACCATTTGGATTATTCGGAGAACAAATAAATATCAGTTTGTGATTATCATTCATCACAGAGAATAGGTTCTCTTCATGAATACTCATATCAGAATTGAGTGCTACCAAGTCAATAGGGATATCATTAACAGCCGCAGATACTTTGTACATTCCATAACTGGGATCGAGGCTCAATATTCTATCTTTTCCTGCTTCACAGGATGCTCTTATCAATAGATCAATAACCTCATCAGAACCATTGCCCAAAAAGATCCTCCCTGCATCTACTGATCGCCAGTTGGCGATCTTCCCTTTCAATACTCTTTGATATGGATCTGGATAACGATTGTAGTCTAGCTCATATGGACTTTCGTTTGCATCTAAGAACACCCCCTCAGATCCTTGATATTCGTCCCTAGCAGAAGTATATGGCTGTAGCGCTAGGACATTAGTTTTTATTAGCTTTTCTAATGCTTTCATACTTCCTCATTTTTTAGATTTACTAATCTTACTTTGACTGCATTTGCATGTGCTTGTAGACTTTCATTCTCAGCCATTGTTATAACCGTATCTCCTAATCCCTGAATGCCCTTCTTAGATATACTTTGGAATGTGATTTTCCTAGAGAAGCTATCTACATTAACGCCATTATACGATTTTGCCCATCCGTCTGTTGGCAAGGTGTGATTCGTTCCGGAAGCATAATCCCCTGCGCTCTCCGGACAATAATTACCTAGAAACACTGAGCCAGCGTTAATTATTTTAGCTACATAATCTGAGGCATTTACACTTGCTATGATTAAGTGTTCGGGTGCATAGTCATTAATATAGTCAAACGCATCCCTTTGATTTAGAATTACTATTGCTTTACTATTACTCAAAGCATCCTTAGCAATATCCTTTCTCGGTAAGACTTTAATCTGATTTGCTAACTCCTTATTGACTTCTGTTATTATCCCAGAATTCGTTGCGACTAGAATAACCTGACTATCCGTGCCGTGTTCTGCCTGTGAAAGTAAATCGGCAGCAACAAACTCAGGGACACAAGTATTATCTGCATATACCAACAACTCTGAAGGTCCCGCTGGCATATCCATAGCTACACCATAATTTTGAGCATACGCTTTTGCTGCGGTCACGTATTGATTACCAGGACCAAAAACTTTTGCCACTTTTGGGATAGATTCTGTACCAATACTCATTGCCGCTATGGCTTGAGCACCTCCTACTTTATAAATACTGGTAACTCCACATAATTGGGCAGTCCACAATATTGCAGGGTGAATATTCCCATTGCTGTTTGGAGGTGAACATAATACTATCTCTTTACATCCTGCGAGGATAGCTGGTACAGCAAGCATCAATACCGTAGAAAATAATGGCGCGGTACCGCCTGGAATGTAGATCCCTACCCTTTCTATAGCTACCGACTTTTGCATACATTCTATTCCATCTGCAATCTGAACTAAAATGGGATCGGTTAACTGTGTTAAATGAAATGTTTCAATATTCATTTTTGCTCTCATAATAGCTTCTTGCAACTCCTCTGAAACAGAAGACGATGCCCTATCTATCTCCTCATTCGACAACAATAAGGCGTCTAACCGACAATTATCAAAACGCTCAGTAAAACCAATCAAGGCCTTATCGCCATATTTTTCGACCTGATCGAAGATATCTTTTACCACTGCACCTAATTCCTGTGAATCCTTCTTTGGTCTAGTTGTCAAAGTTTTGTAGTTTGACATTTTCGGTTCTATTATTATATTCTCAATCATAGAATCATATTTTCGATTGGTAGAACTAATATTCCTTGTGCCCCTTCCTTTTTTATTTGTGATATCACACTCCAAAAGTCTTTTTGGTTGATTACTGTATGGATAGAGCTCCACCCATCTTCCATGAGCGGCAGTACTGTTGGACTTTTCAATACTGGAAGTATAGCCGACAGAGTTTCTATTTTATCATCTGGGATATTGAATAAAATATACCTATTGTCTTCAGCTCTGAGTACTGCCTTTATCCTGAAAAGGATATCCTCTATTGCTTCTGACTCCTCAATAACAGAAGTATTATTAGCCGCAATTACAGCTTCAGATTCTAGTATAATTTCTTGTTCCACCAAACCATTTTTAAACAAAGTAGAACCGCTACTTACGAGATCACAAATCGCATCTGCCAATCCAATATTTGGTGCTATTTCCACAGACCCTGAGATAATATGCAAGTCAGCATTGACATTATTTTTGGCCAGAAAGCTCTTGAGTGTGTTGGGATATGAAGTTGCTATTCTTTTACCTTCCAATGACTCGATAGAGGTATATTCCAAATCTTTCGGAGTGGCAATAGATAATCTGCATTGTGAGAAGCCTAATCCAAGCAAAGGGGACACATTTGCCTGTTTTTCTGTGATTACATTTTCGCCAATAATTGCAAGATCCACTATTCTATCCTCTAGATACCGCGGTATATCACTATTTCTAAGAAAGAAGACTTCAGCATCATAGTTCTTTATTCGTGCTTTAAGCTGTCCTTTTGCATTTTCGATTTTGAGTCCGCACTTTCGCAATAAATCTACGGAATCATCATACAATCTACCTGATTTTTGAATTGCTATTTTTATCATTCTTGTTATGTTATTCTACTTATTTAGTCATAATAGACATAAAAAAATCCTGCCCGAAATGAATCAAGCAGGACTATTATATTGTATTTATACACTAAAATATCACCAAAGGCTCGACTCGGTCAAGGAATAATAATGATGATGTAAATGTATGTTTGTGTTGTTCACTATGTTTTTTTACTTTCTAAATACTATAATACAAATGTAGACCATTTTGTTTTAGGATTCGTATTCAAAATTCACCAATCTCAAAAAACAAAATATTATTTCATATAAAAACTACCTTCCAAATAAATTATTGAATACCCTATTTACACAATTAATTATACTTAATGGACCACCAAACCACCTCTAGATATTTACTTGACATTGATAAAGTGATTGACTTCAGTATTGATATAAAAATAAAACCCATATATCATCACAGATACATGGGTTTTTAAGTTTTGCGTTATGCTTTTATGTTACTTAAGTTCGACGTTATCGATTCTTACTTTTGTCGTGTTTTGAGCTGCAGTGCCTTCATATTTGAAACCTATTCTAACTTTACCTGATAAATAATCTGTTAACTCAATATCACCAGAAGCAACATACTCATAATTTTCATTGCCGCTATCAGCGAGTACTGCCTCATCTAAAGATACCCAATTAGCATCATTAAGTGCAGAAAAATCTTGACTGATCCAAACAGATAATCCTTGGTGCTGCCAGAATGCAATAGCTGTCTCAAAAGAGAAAATAGACTTATCATCTGTATCAATAGTTGGTGTTACTAACCATGCTTCTGTAGCTGGATTATCATCATTGAAAGCTTCACACTCTACAAACCCATTATTATCAAATGAACGAGTATACCACTGTCTATCGCCCTTTGTAGCAACATTTAGCCACCCGCCAATTGACACAGGATCAAAATCTGTAAATCCTTCAAATGTTTGATTTACTTGTCCATCACTACCATTACCACCTGGATCAATAGTTCCACCTGACACATCAGAAGCTGCATTTATCATTAATTGTGGAGTCTCTTCAAATTGGCTAACTATTGCAGTTACGTTTACCATACCAGAAGGAACAGGCTCATTTGCATATGATGTAGTATTAAAAGTAAATATACTTATTGTTTCTGTACCATCATCCACAGTAATATTTCCAGCACCATATGTACTACCTCCACTTAATTCAGCGTCTTTAATTAGAACTCTTGTTGATTCATATCGATTATTATCTAGAAGTATTTCATCAATCGTTATCTCTTTTGCTGCTGGCAAATCTCCACTTCCTGTTTTTTCAGCATTAAATACTGGTACATTATTTACTTGTAATAAGCCTTTAAACTCAGAAACTTCTTGACCTGAAACATTAATTTTCAGTTGATCTCCTAAGGCAAAACTATGATCTCCATTAAATCTAACCAATATCCCATGGCTTCCGTTTTGGAAAACGATATTTTGAGAATTGAGCTGACCAGTATTCTTATCAGATATAACTGAACCTGTTATAAATCCTGTCTCAGCGGCATCTGCTCCTAAGTCATAATACCTCTGCTTTATAGATTCTATAGTTAGTTCATTTGTCACCTCTCCTCCTGATCCATCACATCTTACTTGATCAAAATTCAAATCGGATAATGTCCTTAGTAAAATTTGTTTTTCCTCAAAAAAGCTACCTGTCACTCCAGTAAAACTTCCACTTCCATTTGGAATAAGTTCACCTGCAAAATCAGCAAATTCACTTGATCTAAAGATCATTAATTCATCATCGCAATCAAGAAGATTAATATTCCTGTTCTCTGTGGCAAAAGGATTTCCAACTTCTCCACCAGGAAGTTCAACTCTCGGCAAAGTTACAAGACGATTAAGCATAATTTGACCTCCTGAAATTATATTTTCAATAGTCGTAACTAAAGGCTCAACATTATTTGTTTCTGTTGTTCCTATCAATACACTGCCAATTTTCCCCTTCTCAATTCTTTCAAGTCTATTATCAGAACTTTGTCCATCACCTATTGTAGGAGTCCCAACAGAACTTTCTAGTGTTAATCCATTTAGTGCTACTAAAACAACAGCCCCTATTGGATATGTCTTATAAAGGTCTTGTCCGTCAAGCGACAATTTAATTCCTCCAGTCTCATCTTGTACTATAAGGTTTTTGTAAAATGTCCCAGATTCATCATCCGCAACTATAGTACCTCGGATATAAGATAATTCTCTTCCAGTACTACTTTCATTTAATAGTAGAAAAACATCTTCAGCTGACAAATCTACCAGTTGTTTTATATCCAAAATATCATCTTCACTTAAACCATCAATACAACGCGGCATATTAAGAACAACATCATTTTTATCTCTTAAAAACAATTGAAGATCAGTTCCAAATTTACTAAGAACACCAGTCAATGATCCATTCAACGTTGGAATGACATCATTTGCGAATTCTGAAAACCCACTATTCCTTACAATTAGTGTATTGTTATCACAATCATTTATTACTGCATTGATCGACTCTGGAGTTTCTCCAGTATCAGCATTCGTAATTGCATATGTTCCCCCAGCGAATTCTGAAGTAAATTCTACATTTTCGAATGTGACTAATCTATTTAGATATAAATCTTCGTTTTCCTGAAAATCAGCAATTGTGATTACTTGCGCCTCCGCAGTTTTACGTTCATTAGTTAAGAACATAAAATCATTCACCAGTACATCTGGTATTCTCAATAGTTGATCATCCTCATCGATACCATAACCCAGCTGAGGTGTACCTCCTGAATTAGATATAGTAAGACCATTAAGTTTTATATAGATAACCGCACCAGTAGGAAATTCAGCATTCAACTCATTTCTATCTGGTATGATACTAAGCGGACCAGTCTCATCCTCAAAAAACACAACCTTAAAAAGGTTTCCTGACGCATCGTCAGCTGTCGCAGTTACTTGCAGATACTTGCTTTCTCCACCAAGAAAATCATCTGTTAGTAGAAATGAAGAGGTGGTATCTAAGGCATTCATAACCGTCTCGACGGTTACTACATCACTCTGATCCACCATAAACGTATTCTCCGGCTCATCAAAATCATTATCTACACATGAAGTGATAAACAATGCTGATACGATAATCAGTAAAAAGAAAAATTTATTTATTGTATTCATTACA
>JBLHWH010000192.1:0-11954 GCA_047628935.1 Halioglobus sp.
TTATTAACAGAAAGTAATAATATTCCATATTCTGAAAAATTATAAAATTTATCACCAGATGCTTCGTAAGAAAAATCTAGTAAAACATTTTTTTCAAAAAAATCAACTTCTAAAAGTGACCCACATTTAAAATTCTCCATTCTATTGACTTATAATTATTTCCATATTAGGAAAACGACTCTGAATTATTGGTACTATTTGATTCTGTAAATCTTGAGGAAGTATACTAGCAATATCATCTGGTGTTCCAGTAGGGTGGTATTGTTTATTCAACCCAGCTGACTTAAAATTTATTTTTAATGTACTTTCATCTAAAATTTCAACTGCAAATCCCGCTTTATTATTAAAACCATAACTTTCTATTATGTCACCCAATATATTAGCACCCGAAATATGACCTCCATTTCTGTTCACTGCAAAATAAGTACTACTTGTATTATCATAGTCAATTTTCAGTTCCCCTCCTTTATAAAATATAACTTCTGGAACTTCAGTTGGATCAATCGGAATAAATTTCGCACTGGGAATTATAATAAACTTATTAGAAGGCAAATGATATACTCCTGAAAACCCCAAATTAGGGTCAAAATGAGAAAGATCTAAAATTCCTTGTAAATTGATATTATCAAAATTAACAATTGCCCCACAACCGGGACTATATTTTCGTCGGAATACAAGACTGCCATTGGACAATACTAATTCTAAATTTCCATTAATTGTACTTCCACCAGGTACTAAGTCATAGTTTATTTTTGGCAACTCATTTATGACGCTAGATAAAGGATTATACAAAGGTAAATCCCATTGTTTTATTATTAATTTATTCCCATCAACAATTCTACCTATCTCAACTCCTGAAACATTTTTTATTAAGGTACCCCAAGTTGTTCCTTCTATTATTACTCCATTATTTTGCCACTCTACTAAAGTTTCGAGCCAACTCTCCTCCGTTTTTAATAATGTATTTTTAAGAGCTTTATATGATTTTACAGTCTTTACATAAATAGCATCGGGCAAATTAGACATATAAGTTCTAAATGATTCAATTGCACCGATATCATCTAAGTAAGGAGGAATCCAATCACACCCTGGAGAAACAACTACTTTAGGTTGCACCAAATCAGCAATCGAAGATTGAATCTTTTCATCCCATCTATCTACGTCTGGTTGAGCAAAAGAATTAAAAATGGAGCTCATAAAGAGCAGTCCGCAAATTAATATTCTATACATTTTCATATCTTTTGTAATTTAGTATTATAATTGACAAACATTATTTTTTGCTAGCTTTTTGAGGGCTTTCATCTTATGAGAGTTTTTCACAACATCAAAAGATTCAAAAGAATCGATGATAAGATCTCCTAGCTCATCTGACAACATAGCGTCGAGAATATTTTTTTCCGCTGGAGATAAATCACTTAAAAAATCTGTACTTTGCATTAATCCAGTTTGGTCATCAAACCCTTTTTTCCAATATTGATATTTAATCATCAGTTCTTCAAACTTCTCATTCGACCTTAGAGGTGAAGATCCACCTCCAGCTGCAAATCCTATAAATTCGTCTTCAAGGTCATCTATTAGTTTAGACATACCTATTTCTTCATTTACACCTAGATTAGTTTCTATTTGAGATCGTAATGTTTTTACTTCATCTAATTGACTTTGTGAAAAGTTATTAATATCAGCTCCCAAATATATTTTTGATTTTGACGAATACATAGCTGCTGCTGCTGCATGTTCTAGTTTATCTCTTTCAAATGATTTAACTAGCGCAAGTCCACCTTGACCTACTAGTTCTGATAATTCTACAAGAGCAACTACATTATTTAAACTTTCAAGGTATGGTTTCACAATAGGACCGAGACTTGGCCCAAAAACTTTGTTACAGCCAGCAGCAAAATCTCCACCTCCGACTACACTAAGTGCAACTGCTTCCAGATTAACAGATAATACTAAACCTCTAAACACTAACCAAGCTCCTTTCGCTGCAACGACTTCTAAGAATGCAAATGGTAATGTTACCACTTCTATCGCAAGCATTGAGTTATTAATAACATCATCAACTGCTTTGTCTCTTATCCTCGATGCTGTGACAAATGCATATTCATATGTTATTTTTTGTTTACAATTCATGCAATTCTTATAATAACTTGGTGCTAATATTTTCAGATTCGCAATAGGAGTAAAAAAGTCTACGGATTTATTGTCCTTTAAAGAAAAATCGTATTGAGTTGCTGAATATACAGGTTTCCATGCGTAACCTTCTTTAATACATATTGGGTCGCTATTATAAGCAAGACAAGTCTCTTCATATACATACTTATCCGCAACTTTTATTGTAAAATCAAGTTTTTTACCCGTGGTTAATTCCGCCGTGAGCGTATTCACAAGATCAAAGTCATCATTAGATTTTGGTCCATTAGTAGTAGAGGTAAAATGCCTAGTTAAGCCTGTCAATACTATTGGCATATCTTCAGGGACGCTTTTTTTCCAGTCATCAGAGTCAACCACAACTGTATAGTTCTCGTAGTTTTGTAAAAATTTCCCTACGGCTTCGGCCAACTCAGTCACTTTTTTGCCAATTCCAGGAAAACCTGATGCTGTTGGATTTAAATAAAAATCCCATAACAGTTCTCTATTATCTAAAATCAAGTAATAAATACTCTCTCTATCTTCATCGGTATATAATTGTGAAGCAACAGTATTATATGCTTGTGTTACAGCTTCATAAAGGTCATTGGTAATTTTTTCTGCAGGCCCAGGATGATTCCACTCATAATAAGGTCTTAATTCTCCATGATGGTTCACATAAGAGGTTGGCTCTCCAGAATTCATAGCGAGAAAGTCAGATAGTATTATACTAAAATGTTCTACGCCACGCAAATCATCAACCTCAAAGAATATATCAATAAATTTAAGATCAAATCCCAGTAACTGGTAATCAGGGTTATTTTTATAAGTATTAAATAATGCTCTATAATTGTTTTTGAAATAAATTGCGAACTTTTGATTCATTCCAGAAGCATAATAAGTCTCAACAAATTCACGAAGCATCCCATCCCATTCACTAAGAAAATTAACCCCCAAATGATCAATCATAGCTTGATTTTCTTCAGTAGCAATAGAGTGATATACATGTAAAAAATCTAGATACTTTGCACACCTATAAACTATTTCTTTAAAAAAGGTTTGTTCAATATCGAATTCTTCATTTTCACCTCCATCACAATAATAACTATAAAAGTCCTCTCCAAGATTAGACTCAAAACCCATTGATTCTACATCATAACAATTCGTAGAAATATTTGGGGTAGCTCCATGGAATACCTTTATAAATTTTTTTACACATTGATTTAAAAATGAAAACCCACTTTTTGGTAATCCATCTACTTCTGGTTTCAAATCATTATTCAATATTTCTACAAAATTACCACTCGAAAATTCCTTAAAAACGTCATCATACGTAAATACTAATTCCTTAATTCTATTTAGCTCTATCTTTCTATCAACTATAAAGATAGAAACGTAGAGGTTTGCATTTTGATCTACAATGGTTAATTTCTCTTTATCAAAAGTAGATTTAAAATTTGATATAGCTTCTAACTTTGCGTCTCTCAGAATAGAATTATATGTAACATCATCTTCAGTTACGGACATACTGAAGTAATTCACAGGTGACATACCTAAATATTGAGGATTCTCAAAGTTCCCTCCAGTCACCCGAGTAAACAATGCTGGCGCTACGTCAACTACCATAACATAATGTTGGACTATCTCATTATTAAAATTTACACATGGCTTTACATTATATTCACCGAGCAATGATCTAAGCTCATCTCTGAATGGCACTAAGTCTTCTATATTTTCTTCAAGCCATTCTGTACCATCAGCCATTAAAGATGATTCAATATTATTTCCTTCTGCATCCAAAAACATGAGATAATCTTTTTCCTCTTGATTTTCTTCATTATTGTTTTCTATCTGCTTCTTCAAGGCATCGAATAAATTAGATGGATTATTTTCTGCCGCTACGAAAATGGCAAAAAACATAAAACAGTTGACCAATATTATATTCTTCATTTTATATAGGTTTATCATTTATTTATATACTTCATTAGCTAATGCTTGAGATATCATTTCTTTTATTTTTTCAGAATTATCACCCTCATTAAAAATGTCTTCAGCACTAACGCCAGTCAAAAGCTCAGGTGCAAACTCTTGTGCCATATTTGCCCCTGCATTTGTAACCGCTATTATGATAGTATTGAGCATATTCTCAGCAGATTCTTGATTATAAGATGTTCCACTTTTATCAAAAATTCCATCAGTTACTATTAATTTAGACACATTACACAAGAATAATTCTTTCTCAGTTTTGTAATATGAACTAACCAGTGGATTATCAAACAATGTACTATTGGCAAACTCTGAATCAGAATCGATACCTTTAGAGAATTCTATTCCAGAGATTTCACTAGACTGTGATGGTTCGATATTCGGCGTTGTTAATGTTGAAAACTCACTAAATAAATCATCAATTATAGCTTTGGAATCATCTATTCCATAACCAATGTTAGAAAGATCATCTTCTAATTCATCTACGGAAGGACATGTCGTATTAAACTGAACAAATGAATACTCAATTAATATCATTAATTCAGCAACGGCTGCAATCGCATCTTCATTAGCTCCTTGGAAACAGTCTTTTAAATCCGCTGTTGCAGCTTGGAGCTGTCCTGCCGTAACACTAGTATTATCAGCTTCATATTGAGCTACTAAACCTTCTAAAATTCCTCTTTTAAGTAAATAGCACTCTAAGTTTTCCTCTGTAACTAAATCTTTGACTGAGTTTAGATATTGCTCCATCGTTTCTAGCATGGAAATAACCTTATCGATCAATACACTAGCATCTTCCAATGTATTAATTATGCCATCTAGCTCTCCATTAATAGCATCACTTAAATCATCACCTAAGACTGCAAGGCCTATCCCTGTAGCGTACACGAAACCATCTACTAATTGTCTATCAGCACTAATCGTAACATTATCAAACTTAACATTTAATCTTGCTAGGTTAAAATAGGGAACTGAAACATAACCTGACCCCGAAAACTTGCCATAAACGCCCTCAACTCCTTTTACTTTTACGGTAAAATTCGCAGCTTGAAATTCTTCTCCATTTGATAATGAAGCTAAAAGTGCTAAAGAAGTTAGGTCTACTTTTTCCATTTCAACTCCACATATTATTGGATTATCAGAAAATGGTACAAAGACTTCATAGGTTAAACTTCCAGCTACATTTTGTCCACAGAAAGCTTCTATTTGAATTGTATAATTAAATCCAGGCGTCAGGTTAGGTATTATAATCGGGTTAGAGATAGATAAGTCACCTGATATAGTTGGATTGCTTAAATCATCAACTTTAAAAGTAATGCTTGTATATTCTGATAGATCACCTTCTAAATACAGAACAAAATCTCCTCCATTTTCCAATGAGGGATTATCTTCGGCATTGCTGGAGATTAGCAAATCAGGGCAAGGGCAATCATTTATATCTAAATGATTTATTTCACCTTCTCCTGTAATGTCAACTGTCGGCATTTCATTAGGATCTTCAGGACAAGGATCAATCGCATCGCAGAATCCGTCAGAATCAGTATCTGGTTTATCTTCTCCTTCACATTCACAGTTAGCATTCCATTTGTCATGATGCGTACATTCGTCATAGTCATCACATGGTGTTCCTATAGTCAATTCAATATTAACGTTATCGATAGTTACATTACAAACTTCTGGTTCGGATTCGCCTTCACTATTTACAAAGAACTCACATTCTAATCCTGAAGGCAAAATAATTGTACCTGAGAATGGATCCGAGAATGCACTAATCAATTCTGGATTCACCTTGACTTTAACTGTATTAATTGTAATCTCAAATCCATTTTCAATATTTGGAGAAAAAGTAAATTGTTCATCTCCGCTAATTATCGTGTAGTTTCCAATGAGTTCATTCAAGTCAAATGCTCCTAAATCAGATTGTTCAAAAGTAATTTTCCCAGCAATGATACTTACAGCTTTTGGACATGGTAATGGAACAATATCACTATTTGTAATTACACAAGTTTGATGATCAGAATAAATGATAGTAGCCTGGTCAAACTCTCCACTTTCAAATTGTGTGTATGGAATAGTGTAATATACTTCAGTTATTGTTTTTTCAAAGCTATCACCATTCTCATCTTCTTCTTCAATAACTACCTCCCTAGCAAAGTCTACTGTCAAATAATCATGATAGATAATTTCCCCATCACCTTCTGACAACCCTTGAAAACTAATAGGCTCAGGATAATCCTCTTCATCCATCTCATCTGTATCAAACCGTAATATTAAACCTAAACCATCCGCTGATATTTCAAAATCGTAAGGACACAAAGGCTTAAACGGTGGATCAATACAATCCGGCAACCCATTATCATTATAATCCATGGGAAGATCCCCTTCATACTGACCTCCAATATCTAATGGATCTCCGTCTGGTATACCTGGACATACATCACAATTTATTAATTTACGAGCGTCATCGGCGCCTGGATCAGTTTCATTGCCTATATAATCAACAAATACAGTGGTTTGGCCAAATCCAAAAAACTCCTTTTCTACCATTATTGTGTTTCCATCTTCATCCTCTTGGACTACTCCATTTATCACAAGAGGTACAGTTTGGATCACACCAGGACCAAGTTCACACTCCTCACAATCATACACGCCATCATCATCAGAATCTATATATACACCTAAACATGCACAATTCTCAGTGATCACATCATCATAAGTACATGCATCATGATCATCACATACATCACCAGGGCCAGTGGGTATTGCATATCCTTCTTTGATGAATTCTTCTAGGTTATCTGCACAGCCTTCTAGACAATCGGGTACACCGTTATCGTTTTCGTCATCTTGGAATGGAATGTAGCCTGGCTCCGCAGGATTTAATATCATGTTTCCATCCTCATCTACAGCAGGAGCACATTGATCTAGAATATCGCAAACACCATCTCCATCAGAATCTTGAGCTGTTGCTGGACCGCCATTCGCATTCATTTGTTGTTGGCAGACGCATGGATCTGCGCCTTCTGGGTTATCAGGGTCATATTCAGGGTTGGCTACTATCTCCCAAAGGTCACATACATCATATGGATCATCTCCTTCGGGTGGAGCCGGTGGGCACTGGACATAGAAGTAACCAGGATCACTTACAATTACAGTTTCTCCATTTTCATCTACTTCTTCGGAAGTATAGGCTAATGAGGTCGTACATATCTCACCTACGATCTCTACATCTTCACATTCTGAGTTCCCACTAAGGTCAGTAGCAAAGTTAACAAGACAGTTTCCTTCACAATCAATATCGAAGTAGACATAACAACCAGACTCCGTATCGAAAATGTAACCGTTGTCGTTGACATCATTAGGGTCAAGTACGATGCCATTCTCACTTAAAAATTCAGTGTCATCTGCACATGTTGTCGTCAGTGATCCTTCAGTATTATAATTTGTTCCTTCAATTACAGTAAACAAGAAAGTATTGAGCAGCATGTGTCGTTCCTTGAGGTAGGCTTCTTTATATTCGCCTTTACATTCTTCACATTTATTATTCTCGCAATTATCAAGAATACAATCATTATTCTCGTGTGTTCCCCATCGATGTGGAGGTTCAGAACTATTATTAAAAATAGCCTTTGTACATGGACATGGGTCAAGAATATTTGCAATTCCATCTCCATCACAATCTATGTTATTCTCTATTTGATAAAATAATTCAGGGAAGGGCAAATAATCAAGCGGATTGTCGATGTTATCAAACTTTTCTTTTATCATTTCCTGAACAGCGATCAAGTTATTCATCTGGATTTTACCAATATTATCATTATCAGTGTGCAGTATATTATTTAGATATTGACAGAATGGTATATCCGTTTGCACTTCTTCGCCATTAACAATATCATAACATGGGATTGTAATCGTAGTTTCACAGCCATCAGGTGTACCATCATTATTAGTATCCATGTAATCAGGATATCCTTTACATACGTCTTCTGCATCGCATACTGAATCATTATCAGAATCAACGAATGTACCTATACAGTTGCAGTTTTCGTCGAATTGGTCATTGATGGTGCAGGGCCAGCCGTCGTCGCATTGGAATATACAATCTCCAATTTTAAATTCTTCTTCTCCGCTTGTAAATTTTGCCTGTGTAAATACTAAAGTCGATGGTGGAATATTAAACTCTACCAAAAACCAATTTGAACCATCCCCTTCGCTATCTATTTCTATATCTAAACCTAAAATAGTTTTGAAATCATCTTTCATATCAAAAAAACTATTACAAAACGCTCCACAAGCCTTCCACGAATCGTTAAAACAATATGGAAAAGAGAACTCTGGATATATTTCACTAAGAGACGTAGTGCTTCCGTCAACTTCTATAAAAATATCTTCTAAAACGATACAGTTCGAATACTCTAAAAGCATATTCTTGCTTACACTATATCCACAAAATGGTGGGAGACATTCTTTCTCAAATAATACTTTAGTTTTATTGCCGTTCACTGCAGAAACAAATTCAACATTTGTTCCAGATATCGTCAGTATGGATCCATCTACTTCTATTTTGTCATATCTATAATTATTGTCAATAAACCACTTCGTTAAATCAAATATAAGTTTAGCCGATTCATTATCTTCACAAACATCATCATGTCCAATTTCGTAAAAAGTTTTACCAGCGGGAGAGATGAAATATTTTGATGTTTCAGTATCATCTGGTGTTAACATTTCTATATTATGTATAATACTACAGTCCAACCCATTGAAAGAAACATCTATGGTATAATCACAAATATTCATATCACATTCTGTATCACATCCATCTGGGATACCATCCCCATCAAAATCTAAATTATCATCATACCCCTCACATTCATCATCATCATTACAAACACCATCTTGATCATCGTCATTATTTCCTTCTGTGAGGCATCTACAATCTTCATCATCATAACCTATAAAAGAAGTCTCAGCACAAGGGTAAGGAATATCACATGTATCCCCCACTATACAGTCTGCATCTGGAGTCTCTATGACATATACACACCCAGTAGAGCAAGTAATGGTCGCTCTAAATCCAACTCCCATGTGAGGGACAGGACCAAATAGATATTCAGATAAGTCTAAGTCTACTCCAATATCTTCTATTTCGCTGTATACTCCGTTGTTATAATGATTTATTATGATGCTTGTTACATTGCAACCATTATAATCATCAAATTTGACGGTGTAACCTCCATCTATAATATCCTTACATCCCACAAAATTTTTAGTTCCATTTGATGTCTTAAAAGAAACGTTCTTCTCTATGTCTATTTCTGCTTCATCGATATAAAAGAAATATTTTCCCTCTTCTGGGGTACATTCGCAATTATTATCATTTTGAAAAGTTGACGGCTTCATTTTATATCCATTGAAGGAAGCCCATTTAGCTAAATCATACGCAAGACTCTTGATATTCTTAAGGTTATAAGGAACATCAAGATTGGAATTATCTAGATCTTCACCAAAATATTCACAATTGTTTTCTGTACAATATGGAAAATGGAAGAAATTACCTACAGAACTACCCAATCCCTCATCAAAGTTTTTAGACTCATCAAGAAAAATCCAAGTTCCATCTTCCATATAAAAACTCAGATTTTCTACTAAGCTCTCAGAAAACTTGATGCAGAAATTATTGACAGTTTGTTCAACGGGTTGATCACTATATATCAATGAAGGAGGATTTTCACAGCATACTTGCCCTCCATCACTACCTTCTTGCGTAAACTCTGGGTCACAATCATCACAATCATCAGGTATCCCATCACCATCTGTATCTTCTATTATAATATCATCCAATACAAGACAGTTGCAAAATGGATCTATTGTACCGAAATGTTTAATATCGCAAACATCTGTAATTTCACAAGGATCACCTACCTGACATCCATTAGGATTGTATACAGCTGTTTCATCACAAGTACCACAAGTTACTGTTACTGTGTAAGTACCACTTGGAGAAGCTATATTTATCGAAGAAGTAGTTTCTCCTGTGCTCCATAGATATGTTAGACTATTCCCACAATCTGCATCAACAGACGTAGATAATGTAATTGGAAATTGATTATTCGTATTGCCGAAATAGGCAAAGGGTTTAGAAACAATGTTATTATCATCTCCCCAAGAAAATTGTAAGCTGATTGGTATTATAGGCGCAATTGCAGAAGCATGTATGAGTACGCCTGGTATCGGATCATCTGTGTAAGTAATGGTACCATCTTCCTCGATCGTCTGAATCTTCGGAATGCAAGCATCTATATCATTATTTTCTTCCGTAGATGTTCCAAAAGTGATGTCAGACCCTAAGTACGCAACCATATCAGTGAAAAACACATCAGGTATAGGTGTATCCGATCCTTTTTTAATGATGTAAGGGAAATTAAACCCTTCTATACTATTATCAATTACCACAGGTCCAAATGCCCCATTATATACAAATGCATCTAACCATAATTCTTCTAGTAAATATTCTTGTCCTTCAACTGGAAGTTCATCTTCATCTAGAGCCGGAAGTTTAAAAATAGGATCATTCAGGAATGTACAATAAGTTAGTACCTCACTAGAAGTCGCTGAAAGTATTGTAACTCCCAAGGCACCACAATCCACGACAGGATCACAGAAATCTGGAATGCCATCCTCATCAAGATCTACACTATCATCGGCACCCGGACATTCATCTAGAAGATCACATATCCCATCATAATCGCTATCTGCAAGCAAATCACCTACACAGTCACAATCTATAGTTACTGCATCGTTGATCGTACAGATATCATCATCATCACATGGCGTACCGAAAGCACCTAATTCACAATTACAATTCTCATCTCCATACTCAGCCGTATAAGTACATCCACTAGCACAGGTTACAGAGACTTCAAGACAGATATTATTATTAGCTGTAGCAACATAAGTAGATTCTCCTTGATCTCCATTGCTCCATGTAATGACTTCTATAGCATCAGTATTATTTGGGTCTATTGGACATTCATATACTACAGTGACATTAATTCCTATTAAATCACCTTGTTCACATGGATCTCCTTCTGTGAAATTATACACAGCAGAAGGTATGAGGTCAGTATAACCTGAATAATTGATAAAAGAAATGCTGCTATTGATGATTTGGATTGAATAAATACAGTAATCCAAAGGTGTGTCTATATCAATAATAGATGTGCCTATAGCTATACTAGCAGTTCCATTTCCACCGAGCCAAGCATTAATATCAGCTATAAGCTGAGACATAGGCGGAAGTTCTTCACATGCTGCTATAGGAGTTGGCAAATAAGTTCCACTATATGTCAAACAATAAGGAAAATCGAAGCCTTCACTATTAAGGCCTTTATTAAGCTTGAATATCTCACCAGAAGGTAGCTCAACTATGAATTCTTGAAAGTAAAAATTATCACTCAAGCTGAGGTCAGACAAGCATACTTCTTGACTACACAATTCCTCATGAACTTCTTCTGTAATAAAAGTTATATCCATATCCAGAATAGGTGTCCCCTCGCACTCACAATTCTCTTGAACCTCATCATTCTCTGTACAATCTAATCCATCATTACATGCCAGTCCAACCAAACATCCATTGGTATTATAATATGCTGTATAAATACAAACACCACAAGTGATAATCACACTATATGTTTCTGTCTGAGTAGTCACTACTATGTTTTGAGTAGTACTACCATCGCTCCATTCATATGAAATATCATACTCACAAACTGGTATACTAGCTGTAAGTGACACTTCATTATACACAGAGGTAGAAGATACATTTATTTCAGCTTCTT
>JBLHWH010000193.1:0-11917 GCA_047628935.1 Halioglobus sp.
TGAGAAACCAAATAAATGGGTTCGCTGACTTTTTACTCATGGGCAATCAATATCAACACAACTCTCAGACTTGATTCAACTGCGAAACTTTAGTTAACCCCTTTGACATTTTATCTCCGGCATGTCCCCAGAAGCTAGGTGAGCGTTTTGTGGCTAGGGCAGTAGCAGATATCACTTTAGCGAAAAGTAATTTACAATGGGCATTAATTTTTATTCGCTCACTGATTTTCGTTCCTCAACTCAACGGTCGATTAAAGACTTCGACTAACTATAATATATCATAAGCCTATGATCTGTAAAATCATCACTACTTATACTTCACATGGATCAATGTACTCGTTCCGTTGCCATCTGAAGACTCCGTGCTCAATTGACCTTTGAGATAATTGATTCTAGATCTTATATTCTCTAATCCCATACCTTTTCTTGTGAGATTTTCGGAATCGTAGCCTACGCCATCATCTTCGAATTGGATGACCATTTCGTCATCTTCTGTATTGATTTGGATAAGTATCTCTTTTGCTTTAGCGTGTTTGATAGTGTTATGAAGTAGCTCTTGTATGACTCTATATATGGATAGAGATATCATGGTAGGTATTTTCTCAGGTATACTATAGTATTGGAAATCAATTTCAGGGTAGGTTTCATCATCAAACCTATTGAAAAGATCTTTTAGCGCAGGAATAAGGCCAAGTTTAGTAAGTGCACCCGGTTGTAGATTTTGAGAAATTGAACGGACTTCATTTACTGCAGTATCGAGCATTTTATTTGCTGATTTATATTCCCTCAGTTCACCTACATCATCCATTTTTGACTGTACGCTATCAAACTGTAGCTTGATTGTACTTAATAATCCACCAAGACTATCATGTAAATCTTTAGATATCCTCTCTCTCTCGATTTCTTGACCTTCGAGCATAGATTGCATACTACTGATCTTGATATTATCTTCCAGCTCTCTGATCTTTTGACCACTTATTTCTTGTTGCTGCCCATTGATTATTTCCTCAGCTCTTATTTGTTGTCTGTAGAAGTTGATGATGTAATATAATAGTGCCAATAGCATTACTAAACCTGCAGTCAAGATATACATGGCATTACGCTGCTGTTTATTTTTCTCTTCTACAGATTCTACATCTTTCTCTAGCTTTTTATTGTCTTCTTCTTTTTCGTCCACTTTGTAGTAGATAGCAAATTTATTCTGGGATTCGATCCGGTCCTTATTTAAGATGCTATCATTGAGTTCTGAGTATTTTTTAGAATATGCATAAGCATTTTCAAAGTCTTTTTTCTTTTCATAAATAGCCCTAGTTGCACTATAGAGCATTCTTCGGTGTGTATTGAACGGTTTAAGAGATGCAAACTCTTCAGATTCCTTCATGTATTTGAGCGCACGATCCAGATTATTTCTTTTTTCATTGATTTCACCGAGATAGTAGAGACTGCGACTCATACTTTCTCTATCTCGCATTTTACCACTCAGTTTTACCGTCTGTATAGCTATCAATTCTGCAGAATCCAGTTCGTTGAGTGTTTCGTATGATCCTATCTTATGAATGAGAAATTCTACCATCAAGCTCGAATCTCTAAGTACTTTATTAAGTTCTATTGATTTGTTGAGATATTTTAATTCCATCTCAGGATCAATCTTATCCCGATAGAGTTGACTGATGTTGTAATTGATATAGGTTATATTTTTGAGATCTTTTACTTCATTGAAATAGGCAAGCGCTTTATTAAATGATTGCAACGACTCTTGATAATATCCAGATTGTAAGTACTCTATTCCAATGGCCTTGTCTATTCGGCTCATCATGAAACTATCTTTTAGTATATTGTAGTATTCTCTAGCGTTCGAATAGTTTTTAAATGCGTTACCAGAATTGTCAAAATTCTCCGCCTCGAATTGTGCTAATAGATAATATGCTGCGGCAAGATTTTCTTTGTTCCTACTAATTTGTGCATCCTTCAACATCAGCTCCAACTCCGATACTTTATACGTAGAATCTAGATCTATCTGACCTATCAAAGTCGATGATGCTATTGGTATAAATAGAATAATAATAAGAAATCTATATAATAGGATGCTCATGTATAAGGATGCTGATTGTAAAATATTACAATACACATTGGGATAACAATAATTTGAAAACGAATGTAATAAAAAAATGTTGCAACTTGGTTGTTATGATACTGAGGAGTAATCCTCTTTGACTTCGCTTTTGCAGCTAGTAATTAGATCACTTTCGTCTTCGGAAAGTCGAAAAGTCAAAAAGCACAACGATCAAAAAGTCAAAAAGCACAACGATCGAAAAGTCAATTCAACGATATGCTAGGAATAAACTGACTAGAATCATGAAACATAATTTCACAATAATTATAATCACAATACTTAGTCATAGGAAGTGATTCTATATACTGCAGTAATTCACTTTCATTATCTGCTTGAATGACGAGCCATAATTTAGATCTGTCGGCAGCAAGTGTATACGTTATCAACACACCTTGGTTAAACAGCCTGTCGACAATCATTCTCTGTCTAGGTATTTGCTCTTGCATTTCTAATGAAAATGGTGCTAATGTGCACTCTACCATGTATTTATAATATTTCGCCATAATTTACATTTCGTCGAATACTCCATAACTAAACGTCAACTTAGCATTGATGTTACTGGGTACAAATGCTCTCGTTTTGATCCGTACCTCTAGATCGATTAGTCCTTCTTTAAATATTTCTTTTACATCCACAAATGTATTGAACATACCCAATTGAGATCTGTTGCCGAAGTCGGGTTCATTCGATTGGAACATTCTTATGCGGTTGCTATTGTCTAATCTAGAAACAGCATAGACTTCTACTCGTTGTATGAATGTCCAATCAATAGTATTGAAAGTAGAAGACAATATAGCGTCTGCCGGATTTATACTTACTATATCATCGTCGGTCCTATTATAAACTAATAGGTTCTCATCCAATAATACAGGAATGTTCTTCAGTTCAAAAAAGTGAGTTTCTATGGTATTGAGATTGCCAGGTATCTCAAAGTTTCGTTCCACAGTCACTATGACCAATGGTTCTGCACTGTCTTCACAAGAACTAAATGTAGTGATAATGACAAGTGCAATTATATGTATGAAATTCCTCAAATTTGATCTTTTTCTTTCTAGCGTTACTTTAAAATAAATTCTGTCCTCCTATTTGTCTTTCTACCTTCTTCAGTTTCATTGTCAGCAATAGGTTGAGATTCTCCAAGTCCTAAATAGGAAACCCTCTCCTGGGCGATCCCTCTTAATACTAACGCATCAGCTACAGATTTTGCTCTGGCTTCGGAGAGTATTTGATTATCAACGTCAGATCCTACATTGTCAGTATGTCCTATGATTTGTATTTTGATGCTTGGATTATTTACTAAGTTTTGAGCTAATGTGTTGAGTTCGTAATATGATGCTGATTTTAGGTTCGCTTTCCCAGACTCGAAGAATATATTATTTAGCACAATGGGTTCTGCTTTAGCTTGATTATTAGATTCGGCTTTATTAGCCTTGGTTAGCTGAATATCAATAATATATGGATTCAATGCATCTTGAATTCCTTGTAAATTAAAATTTTCAGAATGGTGAATATATCCACTCATTTTGATAAACAACGCATAAGACTGGTTCGTAGGTAAGCTATTGATAAATGTTCCCTTGGGGTCTGCCTTCCCTGTAGTTGGGTTCATATTATCAGATAAGACTTCTATTGTATAGTTTGCAGTAAGTGGCAACCCTGTTTCTTTATCTGTTACTGTAGCTTTTATGAAAGTGGTAAGTATTGGTCTCGCTTCTGGATACAATTCAAAACTATAGATATCCAAGTTAGCATTTGATTTGTCATTCAAATAAGCCATGTCTGATGCGAAAAATGCCGTTTTACCATCCAATGAAACAGATAATGCACCCTCAGACCCTTCAGTGTTTATTGGGTAGCCAATGTTTTTGGCAGGAGCCCAGGTCTGTGTGCTATCTGTATATCGAGAGTAGAAAATGTCGTAACCTCCCATTCCTATATGTTTGTCTGATCGGAAGTAGAGCGTATGTCCATCTGGGTGAATGAACGGAGATTCCTCATTACCAGAAGTATTAATCTCTTCAGGCAGTAAGGTAGGGAATGTCCAACCGCTGGTGTCCGTCCTGGTCGTCACCCATATATCGTTTCCTCCATATCCATCTTGTCTGCCGCTACCGAAGAAGAGTGTCTTCCCATCTGCTGTTAGACTAGGTTGCGAATCCCAACTGATAGAATTTACCACCTTACCCATATTACTCGGTACGGTCCAATAATCAGAATCGAGATGTGCATAATACAAATCACAAGAACCGATACCTGTCTTTCGTCTGTCGCATGCAGTGAATATCATAGTCCGACCATCTGCTGATATGGTATGTATTCCTTCATTTTGTGGTGTATTCAATCCTTCTACTGCTGCGACACGCATGAATTCTCCATCCTTGACTTCAGCGATATAAAAGTCTTCCTGACCGCCTACTCTTCGAGTAAAAATCATTCTATCACCTTCCATATTCATAATAGGTGCATATTCTGAGTATTCTGAACATACATTACCACCCACCTTCTGTGGATCAAATGGTACTGGGTTGGTCGTTGCTTCATGAGCAAATACAGCTCTGTCTCTTAGGTCTATAGCTCTGGTTTTTCGTTCTTCATCATCACTTCTGTCAATATAAAATTGAAAATTGCGCGCCGCCAAATCATATGCTTTCATGTCCCTATGGACAATAGCCAACGAATAATATATCTGCGGATCATACTCTGGCGCCATAACTATAGACGCATCAAACGCTTGAGCTGATTTATCGTATTCTTTCATGTTATGCAACATCCCAGCTTTTCGCAATTGTGCATCTATGAATTCAGGATGTTTTTTTAGTACCTTATTATATAAATCAAGACTTTTTTGATATTTTTTGTTTCTGCCTGCTGTGATTGCTTTCTTGTAATTTTTAAGAGAATTTTTGTCAAGGTCTTTCCGCTTCTTAATCACTTGCGCATTGGATATAGATAACACAGTCATCATAATGATGCCTATCAATATCCCAAGCTTTGTTAATCTCCTCTTCATAATACTTAAATATATTGTACAAAACGATATGAAAGCCGTTTATCTTATGATGTGAGTTTGGTTATTTGAGCACTAATTTTTTGGAGTTCATTCACATGCGCGCATAGCCCAACGTTATGAATCATACCTAATTCTCTGCCCAAACCAACATAATAAACAATATTACTTGCTTGAATCATTAAAATAATCTATCTTTATTTATTGGATAATCAAACTAAATTACACCAATTAAGATCTAATCCGTTAACCAATACATCAAAATCTCGGAAGATAAACAGAATGCAATATCGCTCATGTTTATGAAAACTATGTAAAAGGAGATTGATAAATAACCAATTAGATTTTGGATGATGGAAATTAATATTCTACACTTTTTAGAAATTATTTTTTAACTTGTAAAATATTTATAATGAAGAAATTTAATTTATTTACCTATTTACCTATTTACCTATTTACCTATTTAGCCTACTTTTATTAATAAGTGTTGATAGTCAGATCAATGCACAATGTGCTAATCCACCTGTTTATAATGATCCCTCATCAAATACAACTGGGAATCTGGAAGCAATGAACATCCCCTGCGCGTGGACAATTACGAACGGAAGTCCGTACATCGCTGTCGCAGTAGGAGATCTTTATATGGACGGAAATCATACAGACCTAACGGGGAAGGTGGTAGAAATTGTAGGGGATTGCAATCCTCCTCAAGGAGAATGGCATCATGGAAACCAGTCGCTGGGTGCTGTAGCTGGAATCAGAAATAATGGCCACTGCATAGCTGGAAGTGGCGGAGAAACAAAAGTAGCGGCATTTTGTGGTAATTATTCTACATCTAATGCTATACTATTAGATATGATGAATCGCGGCTATAAGATAGTAAGTGTGTCTAGATGGGGAGGATTGACAAAAGCAAGATTAGAATTATTAACATCTAACGGAGTAGTCGTGTTGATTGCTGCACTTAATCAAGATCACCAAGCAGATGATCCAGACGGTTATCACAGCGTTCCTGGAGTTATACATTGTGGAAGAGCCAATAATGCTGGCGATTTTTGGCAATATAACTCTGGAACTAATACTGATCCCAATATGAATATGGACGTATTGGCTATGACCCAAGGGATACATAGATTACAGCCCGGTGATTCTTGTAGCGTGTCTTCAACTGGTGGTACATCAATAGGTACACCCCATATAGCTGGAGTAGTAGCTCTTATGATGGATGTCAATCCTTGTCTCACACCATCTGACTATGAAGAGATATTGGTCGCTACTTCGCAGGCTGTACCTGCAAATGCCCCAGTAGGAACAACTCGTGGGGGGATCATAGATGCATATGCAGCGGTACTCATGGCTCAAAATTTTCAAGGAGTCGATAAGATATATTCTGGAAGTCAGACAATCTCGATGGATCAGATTTCTGGTAATTTGACCATACAGGCAGGGGCGCAGATAACAATAGAAGGGAAAATCGTGGTTGCTTCTAATAAAGATATCACCGTAGAAGCTGGCGCAACGCTTGAAGTAACAGGAACGATAGAGCTAGGAGAAGATACTAGAATAATAGTCAAGCGAGGAGCTACAATGGTTGTTAATGGCGGTACTATTACCAATGCCAAAGGACCTAATTCTTGTTATGAATCAGACCAATGGGAGGCCATAATAGTGGAAGGGAACGCCAGTCAACCACAACAAGGACCTAAAAGTTTGACCATAGACTTAAATAAGAATGGAATACTCCATCTGAAAAGTGCTACCATAGAAAATGGGCATACTATGATATCTATGAGTCCGGATCACTTGCCATACAATGACAGGCCAGCATACTGGGGCGGTCATGTGACAGCGATAGGTACTATATTTAGAAATACGAATAGCTTTTCTAATTATGCTAGGGTAGCGCAATTTATGCAGTATTTTCAGGAAGATAAAAGCTCTTTTGTAGATTGTAGCATATCAAATGTAGCAGCAGGTATGACACACTGGAGTAACTTTGGGGTGACATACGATCACAATAGATTTGATACATATGATAAACATGCTATACTCACATACGATGCAAGTATTATAGTTCAGAATGGGAACGAATTCGAAAACAGTCTTATTACTCAATTTGATGAAGCAGCTATAGATTTAGAACAGACATTTCCCATTGAGAATGGATCTGTAATAGGTGGAGAAGATTTAAATTTGATGCCAAATCAATTTTATGGGGGATATAATTCAATCTTTTCTGAAGGAGGCGTTGCAACAAATATTCCTATGTTGATACAGAATAATAATTTTGTTGGTGGAAACTTAAATGTATACTTTAAGGGTATTTCTACTTTTAATCTAAGTAGAAATGATTTTATAGGACCTATACATGGCACTACATTATCAGCTAGCGGAGATAGACATAATATCCAGAGGGACAATCAATTCTCAAGCAATGATGTAGGGATATTTACATTTTATGATAATTCTGGGTATGAGTTTTTATCCAACTGTTTTGATTTTACGGATGATATAGACGTAAGGATTGATGGTGGCACGATACGAGAAAATCAAGGCAATGGGACGGTAGCCGCTTCAAATGTATTCTCTAATAACACAGATACGAGGAGAATAGCGATGTCGGGATTGCCGAATAATCCACCTGACCCATACTTCACATATTGGATAGAAGAGAATACCCCTACTGCAGATAGGACCGTCCCTTGGGTCGGGTTTAGTGTTCCTGTTGATAATGATTCTGATGAATATAATTTGTTTGATGCAAATTTATATAGTAATGACATTTGTGGGGCAACAAATTCTGCTGGTTCAGTAAATACTGCGGACTATGATTGTGATTTGCCAGCGGATTGTGATGAATTGCCACAGTTTATAGCTGATTTGGAGATAGAGTTGGCGCAAGAAATAGCTGTACTTCAGTCATTACCACAATTTAGTGCTCAGTGGTATCAGACAAAATATACAATAGCAGAAATACATACATGTATACAAGAGGCAAAAATTAAATTAATTTTCTGTAAAGGAAAAAAACAAGAAACTCATGAGATTATTCCTTATTTCCAAAATGGTGAATTTCAATATAGAACTTATGTACTAGGATCGATGCTGTCTAATCAGGATTATACATCGGCTAGGACGTATCTCAATGGGATCAATGCTGTTACAGAAGAGGACGTAGATTTTGTTGCTACACAGGATATTAATATTGATCGATTAGCTGATTATAGTTATGTACCATCACCTACTGATCTCAATACGCTGCACACGATAGGTATGAAAACCTACCCTATGTCAGCCTATGCAAGAGCATTGTATAGATACCTTACTGGAGACAAGATAGATCTACCCCTGCCATATGGTAGCCATGATATCAATCCTAGAGAAGTACAGGAAGATGCATTTATTGAGCGGTATAATTTTTTCCCCAATCCTACTGATCATATGGTGACGATCGATTATTCTATACAAGAAAATAGGTCTATGTCAGTGTACGACATGCAAGGAAACGAAATCATGTCTTATGATTTAGATGGTACAGTAGACAAAGCATCTATAGACTTGGGTGATCAATCCAATGGGATATATCTCATACTTATTAGAGATACTAAAACGCATGAATTAGTACATTCTGAGAAAATAATATTAATGAAATAATATATGATGCTGCCATCTATTACCTGTAGATGGTAGCATTTTTAATTTTATAAATAATGAAACGCCGATGACTAAGCTTTAGAGACCAGAAGAAGTAATTAAAGTCGTTTGTTAATTCTTTGTGCCCTTAAATTTTTATTTTTTAAAATTCTGGTGAACATGCTCAGACACCCAAGTAGATGATAGAATTGTGGCTTTAAAAACATTTTGTAGAAATGTGGAAAACACGATTAAATATAAATCGTTGATTTTTTGAGCAAATAAAATTTTAAACATATGAAAATCAAATCAATATATACAATAATCATACTGACAATATTCAATATTGCGTATGCCCAAGGACAATCTATATGGTCTAAAACATGGAATGCAGGGGACACGGACTATACTAATCGAATCAAGAGTTCACATCTTATCAATGATACGCTTTACTATACTGTATTTAATGCATGTAACGTAGATGGGCAGTCATTCAATGAGTGTAATACACTAGGCATGATGAATAAAGATGGAGAGATCATCAAAGAGAAAATTATAGATGATTTAAGCATAATTGAATATGGTAAGATCCCGTGGAATATTTTTGATGATCAAATTGTATTGGCAGATGGTAAAGGAAATTTTGCATCTCCAACATTAGACTTGAAATTTTTTAATCGTTATAATTTAGATAGTATATCCACCTATACCTATCAAATAAAAGATAGTATTGATTTTAATTTTGCTAGTGGAGTGGTAGAGCTGAAGGACCACTATGTTGTATCAGGATGGTATAGAATTACCAATACAGATACATGGCCTGATTTTTTAGTATGGATAGATAAATCAAATATGGAGATAGATACAATGATTGAGTATCCATTTGAAAAAGAATCTGTCATACCAGAGTTTTTATTTGTTGGTCAAGATAGATTATTAACGTATTATTTTTCGGGTCTTAGATTAGGAGATGCAAATAATTCAAGAGGATTTGTAAAATTAGATTCAAATAAAAATATTGTCTTTCACTATTTGGATAAAATAGATCTAAGTACCAATCATCAATATGAGCACAGTGGATTATTGATGAAAAATGGTAAGATGCTTTACAAGCAAAGGTATAATGGAAGCGAACAGCCTTGGCCTGGTACATGGATGTCAGATTTTGATATATTATGTATTGATGACAATGGGCAGATAGTATGGCGATTCAATAAGCCAGGAGGGAGTTATACAGGTGGATATTTGCAGTTTAAAGGGACAAAGAACGTACTACACATGACAGAGACAGCGGATGGAGATATATTGGCTTGTGGGACGACCAATTGGCACTTTAATTATCCTACTATTTTTGAGTATAATTGGACGACGGATACATTACCACCTTTTCCAGATAGTCTAGAGACCTATGAAGCCCCGTATATCCTCAAGCTAGATGGCGAGACTGGTGAGTTGATATGGCAGTATGCCATCATCGAGTATGATGAATATGAGAACATAACACCCTATGCACTGCGGCAAGTACATGAGCTGTCAGATGGCAGTATCATGGGTACAGGATGGAGCAAGGTCACAAATGAAAATGGTTTTTTTGTAAAGAATAATAGTTGGGCAGTAAGACTACCCGCTGAAGGCTGTATCTCAGATGATGGGATGGAATGTGGCTACGAGTACTATCTACCAACTTCTATCAATGAGCCTATATTGATAGATATGACTACGGACAGACCATTTATATTCTATCCAAATCCATCAGATGGTCATTTTTTGATTAGAGATACTAGGAAGAATAAGACAAAAGTGACCTACGAGATATTTAATATTAAAGGAGAGCAAGTACACAGAAAAGAGAATGTAAGACTAAGTGAGATAGATATTACGGATCAGACTTCTGGTATTTATTTGTGTAAGGTATATGATAATAACGGTAAGGTGATACAAGTGGAGAGGTTGGTGAAGAATTGAAAATTATTATAATATGAATAGGAAGTTATTAATCATAGTAGTTCTATTGTACATTATCTGTGTCACAACAATGAATGCCCAAATCGTATGGTCTAAAACATGGAATGCAGGTGATACGGACTATACCAATCGGATCAAAAGTTCCCATCTTATAAATGATACGCTTTACTATACGACATTTAATGCATGTAATGTAGATGGGCAATTCTTCAATGAGTGTATGAGTATCGGGAAAATGGATAAACAGGGAGGTATAATTAAGGAAGTGCTATTGGAAGAAATAAGAATTTCAGAACAAGGTCAGATCCCGTGGAGAGTAAAAAACGATGTTATTATCCTAGCGGAAGGCTCTGCCAAAAGCGAACCAGCAAACTACAAAATTCATACTTTGTCAAAGTACGATTTAGAATTGCTGAACACAGTAGAGTATCAATTAGATTATCCTACGGATCAGCTATTTATTACAGGATTTGAAGAATATAATGATTATTACATATTGAGCGGAATTACTCAGGTAAAAGATACATCTATCTATCCAGACATCTTGGTATGGATAGATAAATCAACAAAGGAGGTAGATACGATATTGGAATATCCATTTGAAAAAGAAGCAGTAATTCCTCGTCTTTTATTTGTTGGTCAAGATAGATTATTAACGTATTATTTTTCGGGTACTAGAGTTGGTAATGATGGATTTGGAGGGAGAGGATTTGTGAAATTAGATTCTAATAAAACTATTGTTTTTCACTATTTAGACAAAATACACTTTAGTACCAATCATCAATATGAGCACAGTGGGTTATTGATGAAAAATGGTAAGATGATATATAAGCAAAGGTATAATGGAAGCGAACAGCCATGGCCTGGTACATGGATGTCTGACTTTGATATACTATGCATTGATGACGATGGACAGATAGAATGGCGATTCAATAAACCAGGAAGTAGTTATACAGGTGCATATTTGCAGTTTGATGGTACTAAGAATATACTGCACATGACAGAGACAGCAGATGGAGATATATTGGCTTGTGGGACGACCAATTGGCATTTTAACTATCCTACTATATTTGAGTATAATTGGACGACAGATACATTACCACCTTTTCCTGATAGTCTAGAGACCTATGAAGCCCCGTATATCCTTAAGTTAGATGGCGAGACTGGTGAGTTGATATGGCAGTTTGCCATCATCGAGT
>JBLHWH010000194.1:0-11887 GCA_047628935.1 Halioglobus sp.
ACTATGCAAATGATAGGCTAGCTGTTCATAATAAATACCAGTCGCTTCCATAGCAAAGCTTACAGGTATTTCTTTGTATATGATAACTCTTACCTTGTCTTTCCTTTTGTCTTACTCTTGCTCGTCATGCGGCATTAAGTACTGTCCTGACTCTATAAGAAACTAATAATGGCAAACGGTGACACCTTGGGACCAGGATGACTGTTAGCCTCCCTATGAGGACATCAACTTGTTTCCTTATGTCATTTACCTCTAGTATATACCACAAGATACGAACCCAGTTCTATTCAGATTTCAAAGGTAAAAGGAGGACAAAACCTGCATGGATCTGGCGGGGAATTCAAACCAGAATTGAATTATAAAAGCTTACTAGCTTTTCGGCATTATTACCTTCGTCAAAATGCTCGCCTATAAATTCTCGAGCATTCTTGCCTACTTCTTCAATTCGTTCAGGACACTGTAGCAACCAAGATATACTTTCCAAAAACTCAGCTGGGGTATCAGCAATTAATATGGAATTCTTATGAATTGCACTTATCCCTTCAGCTCCAATTACAGTAGAGATAACAACTTTCCCAAGCGCCATTCCTTCTAGTATCTTGACACGCATGCCGCTACCCGCTAATAAAGGAACAATCATAATAGGATGGTTATTAATAAAATCGATGGCACTATCTACTTCGCCGTGGATCAATATGTTATCACTTTGTAAATCTATAATTGATTTAGGTGTATTTCTACCAGCAATATTGAAAGTGATACTTGGGTATCGGTTCACAATCTCTGGATAGACTTCTTTGAGAAACCAATCTAACCCATCGAGATTAGGCGTCCAATCAAGGGATCCAATAAATGATAAACTTGGCTCTTTCAGCTTATTTGCTAGTGGTTTATACCGATTAATATCCACACCTATTGGCGAAGACATTCCTTCCTTGTTGAAACCAAGACTCATATATTTATCCAGATCTCGTTGCGTCACAGTTATCAAAGCATCATAATGCACCAGACTTTCTAATTCGAATAGCCTCAGTTTTTTGGTAAGATGTTGCAGATACCACTTTTTAGGCAAGAGCGAAGTACTCTCAACTACCCTATTCCATATTTCGAATTCTACATTATGAGAACGCATGACTACTTTAGCGGAAGTGTGTTCTTTGATTGTTTCTATATAAGGAGCCAGATATAACGTTTCTAAGTGAATAATATCAAACTGTTCAGCTTTTAATAATTCGATAAGCGTCTCTCGGTATTCTTCATAGTCAAATCTAGAAACATGATAAGACTTTGAGCTAAAGAGGTTAGAAATAGCTCCAACCGCCGTTACTCGATTATCTAAATAAACAGTATGGATAGCTTTATAGTGATTGTATGAAACTGGCAATAGATCTATCTCTACAAAGTGCTTAGAAGTATTCATACTCAAAAGCGTCATTTGACAGCCGTGAGCAACTAATGATCTACTTAGATTAGTTACAGCAATAGACTCCCCGTCTTTGAGCGGATATGGAAACTTCTTAGTTAGCTGTAGAATTTTCATTGGGCAAAGAAATGAAATATAATCTCTGAATATCTATCTCTAGTTGTATTTTTTAGTTTGAAGTATGAGCCTTTCGATTTCCTAATATACCAAGCGTAACTGATAAGAGTATCCCTATCACCATTATATAAATAGCAACTTGAGACATATGCTCGATCTTAGCGTCTATAGCAACTGAATCCGCTAATCTCTTAGAAAGAATCCCGTAGGATGCCCAGGTGATAACCGCAGCATAGAAGATGTCCTTATGACGGTACATCATAAAACAGCCTAAAATAACCGTTACCGATAAAACTACGACTGACCACACATCTTCACTGATTCCAAATCCAGACCAGCTATTGTTAACCAATACAGTAGTAAAATTAGCTACCGTAGCAACAGAAATCCAACCTAGATAAACACTGATTGGTACATTTACAAGCCACTTGATTCCGTACTTGCCAAAATAATTGATATTTAATTTTCTGTACATCATTATTAAGCTACCTAAAAGAACAAACATTATAAACAATGAAACGGGAACTAATTCATAGTGCCAGGCAACTATCCAAGCTCCATTAGCCGCTCCATTAAGCAAAAACCATGGACCAACTTTATAAATATTTGACTTATCTGAACTTGCTATCCATTGGTAAGCTACAAAACCAATCAACAAAAGATATATCACACTCCAAATGGCAAAAGTAAATCCAGCTGGCACGAATAAATTTGGATACATATCAGATAATTCACCTGTCGTCTTCCCTCCAAGTGGTAGAAATACAGCCAAGGTATTCATGACCAACATAAAAATGAGTGCTAGCGTATTTAATACTTTTTGATAAGTAAGATTCATATATTTCGTTCGTTTGAATGTAAGATATATAAAATGACTTAAATCATAAGAATCAAAATAAAATGGCGTGCATTTCCTTTAGCATTCTCGCATGCTATAAATTGATATATTTAAATAAAAAACAGGAACGGAAATATGATAAAGTCAACATCCTAAGGCAGTTTCGGGATTTGACAATGCTACGATTCTACAAAAAAGTCAATTAAAATGCTTGAATATATTTTTAACAAAGCGTCAATTTGCAATACACAAAAAATAATGTTCACATGAGTTGATTGCTATTTTGGAATACATCTGGGGTCTCAACACCAACTTATTCAGAATCAAGTTAGATATTTCGGCTCGATCCAATCAACACATATCCCACTTCGGCGATAAAAACATTCTAAAAGGTCGCCGAGTCGAAAAGTTATAATCATAAGAAGGCTATCGAAATTATGAACGACGAAGCCAACATTTAGTGAGCTTAACACGGCTCTAAACTTACCTTATTATCGATCTAGTAAATCGAATCTCAGAAATTATATTACCAATAGACTGTCCTACAACAAAAAAAAGGCTACACCTTTCGATGCAGCCTTACCAGAATCATTTTAGAAACATTAAGTTCTTTTAGCCTGCTTTTCAGACTTATATTTTATAGTCATTGATAACAGAAATTAATACCATACTAGCGGAGACCGACTCTCCACTAGTATGATAGTTAATAGACATTATCAAATCATTCTAAACTTGTTTGTACAAATAGCAATTGAGAATTCAACTATACCGATACTACGATCGGCATAATACTATTGCTACATCAATATGTAAGACTAAACTAGTATTACTTGATAATCATCATCTTCTTAGTATCGATGAAGTCACCCGCTTTTAGTGTATAGTAAAATATACCTGAACTCGAATTCAATGAAGTAACATCGATTGTCATCTCATTGTATCCTTTGTTGAATTCATTTGTAATATTATATAGCTCTTTTCCTGCAATATCAAAGATTACTAAAGTAGCCATACCTTTCTTTTCAAGATCAAATCCAATAGACGTCATTCCTTTGAATGGGTTCGGAGAGTTTTGGAATAGAGCATTAGATACATCCGTAACTTCTGAGCGATTCTCTAATTCTAATTCAAGACCGAATACATTCAATGATTCGTCATAGTATTCAGCTTGGATACCTTTAGAGTTCATACCAATTGTTTCATTTAGCTCTCCATCATTGACTGCTATAAAGTTCAAGCTAAACAACTCATCATCAGAAGATAACTCTAAGCTGTTTGTAGTATTCCAAGAGATCAATAATGATCCGTGCTCTGCTTTCACATTGTAGTTATTCATTGTCAACTTACCATTAGATATTCCTGTGTAGTTTAAAATATCTGCATCATACTCGATTGTAAATTGCATACCTATCAATGAGCTTACTTCATTTGCATTTACAGCTACTGAAACATCAGAACCATGGACAAATGATTGATTAGCTACATAGAATGATCTTTCACCAGATCTTGTCTCTGTAACATCGTCATTCTTAAGGCCAGTTACAGCATTTCCATTTACATCACCCGTTTTGATCGCTGTGAAGTTGATCTCATCATTACTCATGTATAATTCATCAAATTCTACGCTTTCAGGGAAACCAAAAGGATCAGTTGGATCTTCGATTTCATATGTCGTAGGTAAGAATCTCCATGAAGTATTATCACTAAATGTTGTATTGATTCCAAGGATCACTTTTCTCATCAATAATAGATCAGCGGAAGTCAATTTATCATTTCCATTTGCATCCGCAGCAATCAATTTATAAGGACTATCCAATTCTTGAAGACCAAGAATATGTCTTTGCACCATTACTAAATCGAGTGTAGAAACACCATTATTAGCATCATCATTCTTGTATGGTTCAATTGCGTACGTCCCATAGTAATTAACTTCATCGAAAATATATACTCCATCTTCTTGTGTCATGTCCATATTGGCACCTTGAGCTGCCATGTCCATAAGCTCCACTTCTATATCAAGTAATCCTTCATTATTGCTATTTACAATATGTCCACTGATTGATGCTTTTCCTAGATCATCTTCACAAGCATTACTTGATTGGGAATCTTGAAGGATCAATGTTACGCTACAGAACTCAGAGTTACCACTTGCATCAATTACGTGCATTTCTAATGGAATCTCTTGAGCTATACCATTTTCGATATCAGCACATGAGAAAAATAATGAAAGTTGAGTTCCAGCTGCATTGAATGAGAAAATTAAATCTTCATCACTTCCACAAGCCGCTTCACTCTTTAGATCAAAGTCATTTGCCCATACTTCTGTTGTTCCATCCTCACCTAATACCCACACTACTTCACCAAGACATATTGGAGTTGGTGCTTTTGTATCAGTTATAGTGATATATTTCGTACATATAGATTGGTTATCACACTTATCCGCCACCGTAAATACTGCTTTATGTGTACCCGCTGTAAGTACTCTTGTAAAGGTATTTGAAGCACCATTATAATCTATAGAACCGTTATCGTCCACATCAAGCGTATAGTAATATTCTAATTGTGCTGCAGGAGTACAATCATCATTAGCGTTAACTCCTATCGTTACTTCCTCTTGGCAATCACCATTAGTAGAAGTGTAAAGTTCGTTAGTACATTCTTCAAAAGTAGGCGCTACAGAATTTGTAAATGCTATTTTCTGAGTATAGGCAAAATATTCAGGACTCTGAGGATCATAAGTACACCAGTCAATTATTTTCCAATGTCTTAGTACTTTGACACAGTAGTCAGGTGTATTATAAAATACATCATCATCATATGAGATCGCTATGTTTGTACAATCTGTATTTGTCAATATTGGGAAACTGTTTAATTCTTCTGGACTAGCTCCATTTGGATCACATCCATCTACATCCATGTCATTTGGCCAGTTAATATTTGACGTTTTAAATGGATTAGAATCAATAACATTTATTGTCTGAGTACATGTTGCTACTCTTCCTTGTGGATCAGTTGCACTCCATGTTCTAGTAACGTTACCTTTTCCACAGTCATCCAAATTTACATTGTCAGTATATGTTACTATTACACTACAATTATCTGTACCTACAGCTTCTCCTGTAAGGGATAAGTCAGTATAGTCTTGTGTACATTGGATCGTAGCTGTAGATGGACAAGTAATTTCAGGATTGATCTTATCTTGAACATTTACATTGACATAACAGTCATTGTAATTCCCCGCTTTGTCAAACACTCTCATGATAACTTTGATATACCCGGCTCCTACATCATCACAACAGAAGTTAACCGTTTCTCCAAATGTCAAATCAGAAGGGAATCCACAATTAGTTGTTTCTCTTCTTACTTCGAATCTATCTATTTCACAGTTATCATAACTGCCATCATCGATACTAGATCCATAAATGTCAGCCCATCCTGCATCTTCTAATCCTACTACCGTATATCCTTCACAAATTGGTGTAGGAGCTTCTTGATCAGTTACGAGTACTTCCATAAAGCACTGTGAGCTGTTTTCGCATGCATCCGTAAGTGTATATACGATCCATGAAGTATCTTGAGGAAGGCCTGAAATCGTGTATAATCCAGTGATTGGATTATAAGTTACGTTATCATAGATTGGATTTTCAAACGGTACTCCGTTTTCGTCTCTTAATTTATATCCAACAATATAATTATAGTCACTACACTCAAATATTACAATTGGCGCTGGCACTTCGAACGTTCCAGTACATAAACTTTCATCGGTTGATATTTCAATCATGAAATCTGGTGCCGAGGTACAAATAGGTGCTTGATCATCTAAGATCTTGATGATTTGGTTTTCAGTTGCTTCTTCACCAGTACACCAATCGATTACTACCCATTGTCTTAATACTTTGATACTTGCACCACATATATCGAATACTACATCAGTATAGTATGTCTGAATGTTTGGACAAGATGCACCTATAGGATATCCAGTAACTTCTGGAGTTGGAGCACCGTTAGGCAATGTCTCTAATGTTATTGCACATGAAAATGCTGGCAACTCTATATTGTCATAGTTTGGTGGAAATATTACATCCGCCACTGTTGCTTTTTGTACCAATATTAGTTGAATACAAGTAGCGACATTTCCTTGCTCATCGATTGCTGTCCACGTTCTTGTTACTGTTTTCACGAAGTCGTTTGCACATGCATTCGTTTCTTCTGTATCAGAATATTCAAGATCTGTTACGGGACCACAAGCATCAGTAGCCGTAACTGCTGGTACTGTTCCTCCTCCTGGAGTAAGGTCATCATCACAAGCAACTATTATCTCTTCACAATTAGTCAATACCGGTGGCAATTTGTCTCCTATTGTTATATTTCCCCAACAAGAAGCTGCACAACCATTCAATAGTACATTTACTGAAAGCGTTTGATTTACATATGAATAATCCACCAATGCTGATGGCAATTCAACACCTGCAGCATTCATAAGCACTACAGTATATTCATCATCCGCATATTGAGGATCTTCTAAGATCATATCCGGTGTGATCAAGACTACACAATTATCATCAAGCGATACTTGAAGACCATCATTACAAGCCATCGTTGTATTACAGTCTACTTGAGCTGTCGCTAAATTTGCTACCATCAAGCATGCGATCATTCCTAAAACTCTAACTACAGTAGCTAAATCTCTAGTGATTAGTTGACTAATTATTATTAATTTCTTCATTTTATAAAGATTTAAAATCTGATTCTTAATGTTTCTATTATTGCCGTTTCTAAAGGCTGATGTTTCTTTTTCTAAAATTCTGGTTACTAACTACCTAATGACTATCATTTTCCTACTTGCGCTATGCCCCTCAGTATCAACCTGATAATAAAGTACACCTGAAGCATTGATCTCACTCACATCTAGTGTGATAGTATTGTACCCTTTCTGGTAGACACCTTTCTTCTGGATCAATGACTTACCAGTCACATCGTATACAGTAAGAGATACTTCTTGATTTGCAGGAAGTACAAATCCGATCTCTGTTGTCGTAGTAAATGGGTTAGGTACGTTCTGTAGTAATTCGAATGAATTCGCCTCAGCAGATCTATTCAGTATTTCAAGATATAGATCAGTACTCTTCACGTTTGCATTAGCTTCCGAGTAAATTTCATTTTTTATTCCGTTATCAGATAAACTGATCATTTCAGATAAGTATCCTGCCTTTTTCACATCAATAATCACAGTCATGATATCATCAGTGATAGTTACTGAAGCCGCATTATGAATACTCGCAAATAGCTTGTTAGTGGCTTTTGTATAGTTAGATTCTGTAACATTCAACACATCAGATACTAGATTAATGTCAGATACTAAGTTTTCATTATAATCAATGCATAGCTGTAGACCAAATACATCTGCTACATCATTTAATGCAACAGTAACAGCTTGTCTTCCAATAATCAGGTATTGATCTTCGACTACCAAACTAGTAGATGTTCTAGAAGACGCATTTTCTGAATTATGGAATCCATAGCTCGCTGAGTTATTTACATCACCGATTTTCACGGCTACGAAATTCGCATCCATGTAATCTTCAGCTACTGTTTCCATAGATACATTACTATCGAATGGAAATGGATCATTGATATCAGCAAACTCGATAGCTGCATCTACAAACCTCCAACTGTCGTTGTTTGGTAATTCTGAGTATATGCCCAATATGAGTTTTCTCAGTTGAAGTAGATCAGATGCAGTTAGGCTTTCCGAGTTGTTGATATCTGCCGCTATCACCTTATATGGATTGTCCAATTCGGCTAATCCAAGAAGGTGTCTTTGTATCAGTACCAAATCCAGAGTTGACACTCCTTCATTATAATTTTCGTCTAAGGTTGGTACTATGTTATAGTTTTCGTTTGCTAATAGGTTATTGAAAGTATACTCACCATCAATATCAGTTGTAGTTGCTAGTGGAAATTCTGGAAGATTAGCGATAAGGCTTAATTCTATACCCGCTACACTTTCATTAATATCATTGTAGATACTACCTCCAAGTGCTACTCTACCCTCTTCTTCACCGCCGCCGTTGTTATTTTCTGGACAGTGTCCTTGATTATCTTGTACTATTAATGTTGTCGTACAGAAATCTTGATTACCTGATGGATCCGTTACATAAATCTGTAATTCGAATGCAGTAGATACTCCATCTAGATCATCACATGTAAACTCCATTGAAGTATTAGATGTATTTGTTGAGAATGAGATTCTTAATTCGTCTGCATCTGCACAGTTGTCATAACTTCCATTATCGAAATCATTTGCCCAGATAGAAACTGATCCCGAAGTTTCCATAACTACTGTTATAATTTCTGATAGACAATATGGTGTTGGTGCTTTGTTATCATCTACATTAATGATCGCAGCACATGTTTGTACGTTTCCACATTCATCCTCAACTTCCCAGATCACTTTGTGTGTACCGAATGACACGACTCTATTGATTGAATTTCCTGTGCCTGTAAAATCAGTACTTCCATTGTTATCTTCATCTACTTTGTATGTATACTCAAGATCATCCGGAGATGTACAATCATCGATTGCAGAAGCTGTAGCTTGGATTCTTGCTGTACAGTTAGACTGTTGCGTAATCGTAAAATCAGAAGGTGTACAACCTGTTATAAAATTAGGTTTAGTACTGTTTTGTACTTTTATTACCTGTGTATATTCCCAGTAACCTACATTACTATAAGGCACATATACACAATCATCGATTACTTTCCATGTCCTTAGTATTTTTGCACATGCTTCTTCCGTGTATTGGAATATTACATCCGAATAAGTAAAGCTAATTTGACTACATCCTTCATCCAAAATTACTGGACGCTGCTTCCCCGCTGGAAGATCATCTGGAAGGACACCGCTAGAAGCACATCCATTTAATAATGTATGTCCACCTGGCCATATGATATCATCGTTAGGATCATTTGGATTATTAGGATTGATATAAAATGGATCTAATGATTGAACAAATATTCTTTGAATACATGTTTCAAAATTTCCTTGATCATCTTCCGCTCTAAAAGTTCGTCTGATAGTACCCGTGCCACACGAGTTGATATTTCTGCTAGACGTAGATGTAACTACTACATTACAGTTATCCTCTGCTGTCGCTGTGCCGTATTGATCCAAGTTATCAGTATCATCATCACAATCAATAGTAATATCTACTGGACAAAAAGTGATTACTGGAGCATGATTATCTTGAACTTCAGCTTCGACCATACAAACGTTACTGTTACCAGCGTTATCTGTTACTCTTAGTTGGATCATGATAACATCTCCAACATCCTCGCAACAAAACTTCACTTTCTTACCCCATTGGCTAGACTCTCCACAACCTGAGTTATTTACTCTTCTTACTTCTCTCGTGATTTCTCCACAGTTATCCCATGATCCATCATCAAAAGATTCGATACTAGCATAGCCGATACCATCCTCGTTTAATCCAATAAAAGTATGTAGATCACAAACTGGAGTGGGTTGAATATCATCCACAATAGTTACCTCGGTATATGCAGTTGCACGATTATCACAGGCATCCGTTACATAGTAAAGTATCCAAATTGTATTACCATTTAAGTCATCAAGACCAGAGATAAGATATGAACCATCCGCTTGCTCAACTACACCGTCATTAGATGGTTGAAAGAAAGGATCACCACTACCATCAGGTATTTTATAAGATACTGTATAGTCATAATCAGAACAATCACTCACTATCGGTGCCGGCACTTCAATTATAGAAGAACAAGTAGTATATGTCGTCCCTACAGTAAATGCTGGAGGAGGTGTAACAATAGGATCTTGATTATCCATTACAGTTATATACTGAGTTTGCTCTCTGGCTGGCAATTGATCACAAAGATCATTTACTTTCCATCTTCTTCTTATTTTGAATGCTTGGTCACCACATTTTGGGATTACTACATCTTCATACTCTACGGTTACATTAAGACAGAATATTCCATCTGGCATACCTGTAAATACAGGATCTGGATTACCATTTTCTAATCTGGGATAATTACCACAAGACACTAATGAAGGATTAGGTCCCAATATATCATCATAGTTTTCTGGGAATGTGATATCCATCAATGATGCTCTATTAATAGATATTAACTGTGTACATGTAGAAGTGTTTTCTGACAGATCAGTGGCTTTCCAATTTCTATTTATAATAGAACTATAAGGACCCTCACAAAGATTTGTAGTTACTGGAACATCTTCGAATGTTAGTATAACATCACTACAAAGATCAAAGCCTTCTAATAAGTACTTATCATCTCCTAAGTTAGTCACTACAACATCCATAGGAATAGGAAACCCTGTATTACTAGGAGCCATCAATTCATCACAATCGATTACTACATCATCTCCACATACTAATTGTGGGATTGATTTATCTTCTAATAATAATAATCCCCAGCATGAGTTACCACTACATTCGTGAATAACTTTTACTTGCAGTGTTTTACCAATATATTCCATTCCTAATGTCGGACCTACAACAGGCTCTCCCGTTTCAGTATCAATAAATTCTAAATCGTACGAATCATTAGAAAACTTCATGTCTTCTAATACCATATCCGCTACGAAATTCAATTCACAATTACCATTAAGAGATATATTTACTTGATTGTTACAAGCCATACTAAATGCCTCTTCATCCATAATGGCCACTGATCCAGAACCAGAAAAATCACAATAATCATTCATTTGACCATCATAACTGCCCGCAGTACCAGTAAAAGAAACATCGTAGTCACCTACTACATCTCCCCAATCAACAAATATTCTTCTTGTGCCTTGCCCTCCTACGAGGTTACCGCCACCAGAAACGGTCCAAGTAATTGTACCTATTAGACTATTAGGGACATCAACCTCATATGTTTCTACAGTTCCTATACATGAACCAAAATCACCGATAATTTCAGATGATGCTTGTTGACAGGTATTAGATGAAAAAACAGGCAGCTCTACCATTCCGTTAGATACGATCATACTCCAATCTGTATTATTAAGTCTTTTTGTATCCAATATATATTGACTAGGCAATCCTTCTGGAATCATAGTTCCGTCAGCTAATGGTACTGGTGCACCTGGAGGCGCAGGACTAGTAACATCATACAAGTCTGTTGAAGACACTACAAACCAAGACTCTCCAGAAGTAGATGTGATCGTTATCGTTTCTCCAAACTGTGTAGCAAGAAAGTCTGTTCCATTATTGAGACATTGACACTCTATACTACTAGATAATTGTGAAAAAGATAGATTGAAAACCAGAAACAAAAATAAAACTGAGATCAGTCCTTTTTTTGTGGCTTGGAGTCCATTGCATACATTTTGGTAAAAATGTGTTTTTAATGGTTTTTTCATCATTTGTAAGTTTAATTCATTTTTGCTCCTATGGTGCCAGATTCTGAGGTTGACACCAATGTTGCGTGTGTAAAAACAGCTCTCACTG
>JBLHWH010000195.1:0-11886 GCA_047628935.1 Halioglobus sp.
GGTCGGTATTCGGATCTTTTTTGTGATAAGGCGTTTTTATGCAAAAACATCTTTTTATGACTCCGACGCAAGCATCGGAGAATTTAAGTATTAAAACCTAACTTTCACTCCCAGATCACTCCGTATTTGATTTCGATCAGCCCTATTTTGTATTTTGCTAGTTCTCCCATTTATGTTAGCGTTTAGGCTAATTTTATCGGTTATTTTGTAGGAGTACCTTATCCCACCATACAAGTTTTGGGCCGTATCATCTATGCCTTTCATCGCTCCTATACGGAGGTAGATATTTTGTCTTTCAGTCTTAAAATTGTAGCCAACATTCAGGCCTATTTGCTGTTGCGTACTTTCTCCCACATCAATTTTAAAATAGGATAATCCGCCATTGATACTTGAACCTCCTTGGATATTTGAATATGAATAATTGAGCATGGTGGTAAAAGTTGTATTTTCATTTTCTGGGCTGCCTATCACAGCTGCATCTTGTGTATTTATAATAATTGAAATAGTTTGAATATTGCGTTCTGTAACGGTTGTGTAGTTATAATTGCCTCCTATGTTTTTATTTACTTGTTGCAGGCTGATGGTGTCCGTCAGCAAGGAATCAAATCTGATCTGCTGGTCAAAGTTGTAGTTGGAGTATTGCAGATTTATATTGTGTTTATTTTGCAGATTAAGAGATACATTTAGAGAACTGATTACCCTTTTTTGATCCTGATTTCTTAAGCCATCAAGGTTGTTGGACTCTAAACCGTATGAGCCGCTGATATTCAGTTTCCGATTAAACAAAGCGACAGAAGGTGCAAAAAGATAGGCTTCAAGGTCATTTCTTAAGTAATTTATTCCAAGTGATTTGAATTCGGGCATGATTCTACGATAAGAATTCTGAATCTGAACAGGACCAAAATGAAAATTGATTCCTCCGTTTATGGCATAGTTGATATGGGTAGAGTTATTGGGTGTCAATAGATTATTGAATGCTCTCGGAAAACTGACTTCCTCCAGTAAGTTTGCAGGACGTTCTCTATTTTCGGTAAAAATACTTACTGCCGCATCATAATAAAGAGACACCTTATTTTTGAGTAAGGAACATTTGAATTTATTGCCAAGAGTGATATTCTCTTTGGGTTCAAAATTCAATGAATCAATATCTCCTATCCCATCGCTGGCCTGCATAAAGATAAAGTCTAGGTGATTTTTATAAGAACCAAGACCTAATTTTATTGCTGATATTCTTCGAGTGGGCAGAGCGTTTCTTTGCTGAGAATTAAGATTTCTAATCCGCCGATCTAACTTGCCGTGCATAACTGAAAACCTAAAAATTCCAGGATCTAGTTCTATTCCAATCCCAAAAAAAGGAGTGCCAGATAATGTGTATTTTGAGAATTGCATTTGCCTCCACCCAAGATGAATTTTCACCCATTTGTATCGAGGCGAGATTCCGTATCTGTGAAATGGATTAGCAAACTGTGTTCCTCTATTATTCAGAGAAGCAGATATTGGGATAGAAAATTGTCCATAAGAAATAGTAGAATTCAAATTCATATTTGCTCCTAGAGCGGGCAATGTCCCTATATTATTGCTATAAAGATGAAACATGCCAGCACTAATGCTGCCTTTGATTCTCAATTTTGACTGACTTCTCTGGCCATAAGAAACGCTGCACATTAGAATACCAAGCAAGATGAAAGTTAGGCAATACAAATAGGACCTGAAACGAAACCGAGATATCATATGGATACTATTTTTGATTCTGATAATAATCTCCCTCTCTCATCATAGGCCTTTATGTAGTATTCACCATGCGCAGATTTGTCCTGATATTTGGGCTCATCTACATAATCAAGAAGGTGGAATCGATCTTCTTTTTTGCGATAAATTTTATACTTGCTTCCCAATTCTCCCCACTCCAGCAATGCACCCATTTCCGTTGATTTGATTCTGAGAGATAGTGTTTCAGATGAATTAATGCCACGCGTTGATATGGATTTGATAGCGTTTTGTTGGCTTTCATTACCAGATTTATCTACAGCTACAATCTTATATAAAATTCTTTGAGCACCACCTATTTTATCTATAAATTCGGTAGTTGTAAAATCAACTATCCCAACATCTACCCATTCCGTCTTATCCCCTACTTTTTTATATATTTTATAATTAATCACATCTTCAGACTGACTTTTGAGCCAGTTTACTTTGATTTCATCGCCCACTTGTATCAAGTCCGTAATGATCGTTCTCGAGGGTGATATTGTATCAGGCAACTGAACTCGAAGTATGGATGAGGGCTCGGAAGGGTTGAAGCTTTTATCCAGAGCTAGGACGTAATAGTAGCGTTGATTATTCAAAAGGTTGAGAGTGCAGCTATCTTGAAATGAATTAGCAGAATGGACGGTATCCGTTATTTTCATGAACTCTTGATTCTCCATAAAAGATTTGAATACCAAATATCCTTTAAGGTTTGTGTCTTCGCTAGGTGACCATGCTAAAGATAATACGCCTGTACTATCCAACTCGTACGTGAGGTCAGTTACTTGAGAAGGCGGAGTTATATCGGGCACAAATCCTACCTTTACAGTAGAAATGGAAATATTGCCAGACGTATCAATTGCTCCAAGTTTGAAATAATGATTTTCTAATTCTAGTGGATCGGATATTCTATACTCAGAAATACCATTTGCATCTAAATCTTTTACAATAAGCGAATCTTTGCCATTCATCGTATAGGATAATGTGACAAAGTAGGAAGCTACATCACCGTCTTGTGATGGTTCCCAATCAATAATCAAATCATTTTCCACACTATCTACTCTCACTTCTATGTATCCTAATGTTGGACCAGTGACATCCACTCCCATCCCTTTAACCACCTCTGATGGTGCTAGCTCTTCTCCCCAAATATCAAATGCTACCAATCGATAAAAATAAGATTGATAATTTGAAGATAAGCTGTCTACTCTAGTTATAGTTACTACTTTTTGTATCTCCAATGTGTCCACATATTTTTCTGTTTGAGCTACATATGGCGCTTCATTTATCCGTTCATAGTTAAGACCCGTATCAGACTTTTCTAGATAATAGCCAGCGATTGGGCTGTCCTGTTCATGCAACCACTCAAATAATACTGCTTGATCTTTGGACGCAGTTATGAGAGTAGGTGTTTTTAAGTAAGATCGGTCGTCTACAATTATGGGTAGAGATGCCTTATCTGTATTTGCGATAGATACTTTGTATTGATAGACTTTTCCTGATTGTAACGTTTTATCCACATAGTGGAGTCCAGATATACGTCCGAGTTCTTTTTCTCGCATGGTCAATAATATATATAAGCTATACATATTGTCTTGATGGTCGGCTGCATTTATCACTTCTCCTATTGATGAGAGTGATGGTCTATCTCTCACCGCTTTTAGCTTTTTGATATGAAAATCAAATACAGCTACATCTATCCCTTGATTAATCACCTCTAATTCTGTCATCGGTAATAATGGGGTCGAGTTGAGTACTTGATATTCTCGATCTTTCCCCAATTCTCTTCTGCTGATGATATAGCCATTTTCAACACCTTCTAACCACTGTTTTGAATCTTCAGGTAGTATTTTGAGATGCACTTCTTGTTGTTTGTACTTGGCGAGCAGACCTATACTTTGAGCATTGGCATTAATAATAGCCATCAGACAAAGTATCGTTGATATATATATATTTAATTGAGTATTCATTTTTTTGGTTTTTATTATACCAGCCAATACTGCGGATTCTTACTAATTGTATCATCAGTATAGGATGTAACTAATAATTCTAGAATTCGAAATCAAAATTTTCTGTGATGGAGTTATTTACAGTACTGAGCTTAACTTTTACTTCTCCTTGATCGGTAATTGGTACATAATTGCCAAAAAACAATGTTTCAAGTTCTTGATTTCCGAATATTGCCCCAAAGTGGTAATTGACGGCCCACCATATCAAGGAAGAAAGATATTGATTGGGTCGCCATATATATCTTAACATTGGCTCACCATCAATAATGCCTCCTAGATTGATACCTATATCACCTATGCCTTGATTTTTATCTGCAGGTACGATATCTGCAGGTACAAACTCAGGTGTGAACATCCTTCCTGAGTGTAAGAATCCATGTTGCTGTGCAAACGCCTCTATAGCTACTCTTTTCTGATGCCAAGCAGTAAGACCTAGAGTTCTTTGACTTAAATAAGTAACTTTTAACGCATCCTCAGAATCAACAAATTCTTCATGCCCTAGGAAAACTACTGAATAAGTATCGTCTGACCATCCAGAAGACTGAGCAACCATATCTCCTGCATTTAGCGATTCTATTTTTTCTCTGTACCATCTATACTTCGAGGTTTCAAAATATGACCAATGCATTCTTGCGGGGTCTTCTTCTTCATACTGTAGCAATATTTCCATTTTATACCGTCTGTCAGTTCGCAGATGAGCTACATTAAAGTGCATTCTGTTGTTATTGCTAGGTGAGAAAAAACCTTCACTGGTAAATTCTCTTAGTTTGATAAGTGGATTACTCCTACTGTATTCCGAAAACTTGAAGTTTAGAGTAGCATACTCTCCATAACCTAACCTGTCCATCATTTCACGACTTTCGGGGGCTATATCTATGTTGCCTATTCCAAACAACATATCTCCAAAATGTACATTTTTAGCATTTGCCAATGGATTTATATCCAATACTTCCAACTCGTAATCCTCTATTGATTCAGTGGTAAATTCTACATTCTTTATGGTTCTTATTTGGGTACCATTTGCATATGTCGCTATTACAAACGGACCACTATTACCTTCTCTTATTTTTATTACTCCCTTTACCGTCAGCCTGTATGTCCTCCCTGGTTTAAGCATCCGTTCTGACCTTTTTGTACTATTGAAATAGAATCGGACGTCACCATTATTTAATGGTCGAGTTTTTATCCTATTGGGAGGATATCTTGTTACAAAATTACCATCTACTTCCTCTGATATAAAATAAGACGGCTCTACTTTATATTGGAACATCCTTCCTTGATATGTCTCTTCATTTATAACATTTGGTCTCGTGAAAAAACTAGCAATTATATGCTGGTTTCTATCTGTAAAATTTACATCATTCACAGGCAAATTAGACAACTCTTCTATTACTTCTAGTCCCTCAAATTCACTTTCAAAGTCGATATCAGCATTAGGGTCTATAGAGAATTCACACTTGGTACCAACTGAAAACCCTACGTTTATACTAAAAGTAGGAATTATTGGCACATCTATTCTTACTCTAAATTTACCTCTTGCATAAACCGGATCTGGTCCATCAAACTTTAACATCGCCCCCAAACTTACATCTGCAATTGAGAAACTCTTCCAAACCTTGCCTCTAAGGGATGCCTGAGCATATAAATAGGCTTGTGATGTAAAATACCAATTATCCATCCCAAACTCTGAATCCCCATTACACAGCGTGTTGTGGTATTTTGCCATAGCTATATCAAAACCTATTCCTGCACTGGCACGAAACGTGACATTTACATCTTCCCAGCCGATTTTGCAATCTCCAGTAGTAAATGCTGCGTGCAGCCCCATACTTATTCCAGAGCGAGGTATTCTTATCAGGCTAGTCCTGGTTTCATCGAGGATTCGTCTGGCGGCAGGTGGAAAGTTATCATTCATTGGCAATTCTGAACCAATATTAAAGTATGCGTAAATTCCTGTTCCAGTATCAATATTCTTGTTGCTTCTTTTTAGCTTATAAGGCATTCTTAGTGAGATGTTCACCATACGCTCGAGACTACCGTCCATAGAGGGCTGCCCTACATATAAATGCCAATTATCACGCCCAGCTATGAGTAGATCTATTGCAGGTCTATTTGCATCTAAATTTCCACCTGTAAACATTGGGTATTCCCTTGGCAATTCAAGTCTGTAGCCAAACCTTGCGGCCAATGTTTTCTCTACATGATTATAATGGATAATACCACTCAATGCCAATTCTGTATTGGCTACTTCATTTTCTATTTTACTAGGAGGCGACATCATTTTTGCCTTTCCAGTAAGTGTTACACTACTGAATCTGCCACCATTGCCAAAATCAATCATTAAGTCAGCATTTCCATTGAGCATGTCCTTATTACCAGAGGTAGCCCATACTGTTCCTAGTCTGAATCCCCATCCATTTCTGCGAGGCACATAGTCTACCTGTGCTTCGCCGATTGGCGCACTTCGATCTATTGTTTGCCTCATATTATAATAGGCACCTCCACTCACACCAAGTATCTCAAGAGGTGGCACTATAGGTACTCCATTTCTCAGTGTCACCCCAGCATTCACATACCAGTAATCAAAATCGCGTGTGTTGCCAAATAACACCCTTGCTCTGATAGCTCCGAACTCAGAAAAAGATGCATCAACAGCCCCTCCAAAACCATCACCATATACAGGATGTTCGTCATAGAAATCTAAAGTCCCTTTTATTGCTACACCTGCCACATCACTATCTATTTCTATAGTTTGTAAATGTGTCCTATCTAGAGAATATGACCCTGTATTTCTATTTCGCACACCTCGCAAAAGGATCCTAGAATCGGCACTAAAATATCCTGTTCCTGCGCCTGACTTATCCCCAAATTGAAATCCTATGTCAAACCCTAATTCTGGCAATTTACCTACCGCACCTGGTTTGATCACATCTTCTATGGATACATCCTGTACTTGTATACTAAATCCCATAAATGATGCGCTCACTACTGCATCTATATCTATGTTTCCTGTGCGAAAATATGGAGCGGCATTACTCACAAGCATATCTTCGAATCGTACTTTTTTGATATTCACTTGATCCCAGTCCCCTATCGATCCATCTAGTTCTAGTTCTCCAGATAGGAAACTATTGATGACAAATTCTCCATCTTCGATCTTGGCAGCTATCCTAGAAAATTCATTGAATTTGAATTTACTTGCCCACATAGGTACTTCGATTTTTTCTCGAATATCAAAATCAAAATCGTAGTTGAGCCTGTTTTCAACAAGTTCTATTTCGCATACGATACCTATCGGGTTCTCACAAATAGGTAAGTCTATTTCTCCATCCAATGCTGCCCCACTTATGTCATTTCGCAATAGATTGAGTTGCAAATCATCAATAGAAATACCCCATCCTCCGATAGAAATGCCTGTAAGGTCTTCTAAATTCCTTCCTCTGAAGTTGAAGCTCACACCATTTTCATCTATCACAAATCGATCAATAGATAGATCAATAGGTGTATTGTTATTTTTGAAATAATCAGGTAATCGCAAACCTATGTTGTTGATGCTGATCCCTGTCCAATTAGCGGGTGAGCCATAATCTTCAGGAAACCTCATGTTGGCGATATTTTCTGATTCTGAAAGGTCAATAACCAAATCGTCTAATGAAAATTTAAACCCAGGGAGTGCTGTCAGTTCAAATTTACTAGAAAAATAGTTGGTGCCTTGTCTCCCTAGATTGGAAGCATTGGTTGTGATTATCATTTCGTCCCATGAGGTAAAAGAAGTACTATAAGTTACTGCAAAATTCTTATTATTGACTGGGTTATAAGCGTCGTCCAATGGTTTAATATATTGATCATTAAAATGCAGGTGTCCATTCAACACTATTTCATTGATTCCATCACAATCAAAATCTATGTAGCTTGGATTATCCCCTTCCTTTCCATTGATATGAAAATCAAAAACTTCTGAAGGATGAAAATCATAAGGTTGCAGGATGTCTAATTTCATAACATCATCTGTCATGGCTAGTCCACCTGGGGTTATGCAGATGTTATTATTCATGAACACCATTTTCTGACTGCCCGCTATGTAATCACCTTCTAATTCATATCCTGATATCATCGAAATATTCGCTCCATCCGCAGAGAACGACATATCAGGAATATGTATTTTGTGCGCTCCCGATCCAAATGAAATTGGAAGATCTAGCGGTATATCTATATCGTTGATCAAATCATTGATATCATCAGAAATCATACCGGCTGTCGGGTCTAAAAGATCATCATATAACATATCTATTAGGCGTTCGTCTACCGTAGTATTCTCGGTAATATTATCTACACGTGGAAAGTTTTCTGCTACTATTTTTCTCATTCCCTGTATTGTACCACCTGTCACCACACCTCGACTATTGATATTCACCTCTTGGAATTGCACATTGATATCCCTGGGTATAAAATCAGTAGCTTTGATCACTCCACGACCACTATATCCATTGGCTGTAACAATAAAATCGGCAATTGAAAGATTAAAATGCCCTACTTTATACAGGTCACCAATCCGAATATCAGGAATAGCAGGCAAATCTGGAATCTGAATTTCTTCACATGCTTCCATACAACTATATGCGTCTTGCTGTCCTTGGTCATCGCCATTAATTGGAGTTCCAAAATTGAAGATGACAATATCACTCCATCCCTCATTGAAGATGTTTACACTATTGGTAATATCACGAGCGCGCACTTGTACTATATATTTCCTGCCTTCTACAAGTGGTGTGTGTGATTGATTGTAAATAAAATTTGTCCCAATAATCTCTGTCTCTTCATATTGTATAAAATTGTAATTCTCTATCGCATCATATGGGTTGATATTTTCAGTCCATTCCGCTACTCGGAGATCATAGACGACTAAGGCTGCTGGTGCGACTACAGGTGTCCATACTATATTGATCAATGTTGGTTCAATCTGATTTACAGTACTTTGATCTATTGGTAAGGTGATTACTGGAGCGTTTATTGATTGGATGATTATAGGGTTTGAGCACGCTGCATCCATTGGTAAAGAGACCAATTCTTGAGTTTCAAAATTTCTAGCCTCTAAGCATATTCGATAAACCCCATCAGGCAATCGTTGTGATTGAATAAGATACTCTACTTCTGGTCCACCAGAATAATCTAGATCTTCTAACGATGCATTTCCAAGAAATCCTCCTAATTCCTCAAACAGATAAGTGGTGGTACTGCCCGCAGGTATTTCTATTGCTTCATAGCCATTATAGGCATCATTTAGCATTGCTTCTATTCCATTATCCGCAGTCAATTTACCCGCTATATATATTGTGTGCGAGGTTACAGGATTTGTATTCGTGATGACCACACGATAGTTTCCAGATACATCTTCAAATTCTGATAACAAACTAGGATGTGGCGGTGGAGCTATTACACTCAATAGTATATCCTGAGAAATACAACAGGTATTGACAGAAAAAAGGAAAATAAAGACAACTACTATCCGTGAGCAGCTTGATTTTGATAAATGTTTCATATTCGTTGTATTGCGATTATTTTTTGAATACTAAATGGCTAATTCTTGATCTTTCTGATGAAAAAGTAATCATGTAAAGTCCTGTATTTAGAACTGATAGATCTATAGAGCTTGAGTGCTTTAGACCGTTCCTGATTAGAACTGTTTGTCCATCCATTGTGGTGACTCTAAGTGCGATAGGTGCTGTGTTTATTTTCGAATCGATATGCAACCATTGATCGATCAAAGTATTAAGCGATATCTTTAATTTATAGTCTTCAAACTCAGCAGATAATGATCCTATTAATATGTCTCCAGTTGTGACTTGGCATCCATTTTCATCTGTGATTATGCAGCTATAGATTCCTTTTTTTAGATTGTCGATATTTTGCATGGAGGATTCGTACCCATCAGGTCCGCTCCACTCGAATTTCAGTCCACTCGATTCCATATTCAACACTAGCTTTATGCTACCTAGATCATTTTCATAAGAATCTTCAATGTCCAATATTTGCACACCGTCAGAATTTTCTAGCATGAATTCTTCCAAAATAAATGTGCAGCCATTGTTGTCTTCTATAATGGCAGAAATTACTCCTGCACCAAAGATCTGAGTCAGTCCATCAGAAATATTGTATGTCCATTCTACAAAAGTCTCTGTCCCTCCTATTGGTGTGTAAGTCCACTCGACAGCATAAGGTGCAAAACCTCCTGAAAATGCTATTTCTATCACTCCTGTAGAGTCTTCGCCGCACTTTGGCTGGATGATATCGAATGTTGTTAATGTAATCTCGGTATCCGAATTTATCTCCTGCTGAGGTAGTATTTGTTCACATCCATTCTGGTCCTTTATGAGCGCGTCCACTAGTCCTGGGCCAAAGTTTTTATCCACCGATGAGGAGATACCGTCAGTCCATTCGGTTGTAGGGCTCGAGCTACCACTTGGCGTGTAAGTCCATTCTATAGAATAGTTCGGTATTCCACCTGAGATATCAAATCCAATACTACCTGTAGTATCATCGATACAGAGAGCATCGTCTATCACCAATGCAGATATATAGAGTGAATCAGGCTGATCAATATTGATTTGATCAAGTATAAATATGCATCCGTTTTTATCTAAAATATTTGTACTAACCATCCCCATGCCAAAATTATTACTGGCAGAACTTGTGTTATTATAAGTCCACTCAATAAATGATTCAGACCCATTAGGGTCATTATAAGTCCACTCTACACTGTAAGGAGATGTACCACCTGAAACATCAAAATTGACGATCCCTGTAGTATCGCCAAAGCATAAAACATCGGATATAATTGGTGTTTGTATAGCGATTGCTTCGGGTTGATTTATCTCTATTGGTTCTTGAAGTACCTGACAATCATTTGCATCCACTATTTTGGGACTCACAATGCCAGCTGGTAAATTCTTTGTAGCTATTCCATCAATGTTGTATACCCATTTTTCGTACTGAGGGTCTCCATTAATAGGAGCGATAACCCAGCCGACACTATAAGGTGATATTCCACCTAAAATCTCCATATTTATTATTCCTGTAGTGTCACCGAAACATAAAACGTCTGTTGCAGAAAGCACATTAGTTGATATTATTTCAGGCTCTTCGATTGTAAGAATATCTAATTCCTGAATACAGTTGTTTTCATCCTTTATCTTTATATCTACTGTACCCGCTGCAAAATATTTACTTACTGAGGCAGCAACATTATAATTGCATTCTATGAAAGTTTCGGTATTATCGCTATTAGTGTAAGTCCATTCTACAGTATAAGGAGATATTCCTCCAGCTAAGACCAAACTTATGTTTCCACTAGTATCTCCATGGCACAAAACATCTTGAATGTTGAGATTTTCTGCGGCAATAGGCAAGGGCGATTCTACCTCAAAATCTAACTGTAGGTTGCAGCTATTTTCATCAGTTATAGTGACTGTGTAAGCACCTGTTTCCAGGTTATTTATACTACTTTCAATAGATGTATTTGACCATTCATAATTGAGCATTCCCACACCACCCGATATATTGAGAGCAATACTGCCTGACGTACCATCCGAACAATTATTATCAATAATGGTACTTGACACCAATGACAAATCACCAGGCTGGGCTATAAAATAAGTAAACTCTGCACTGCAACCTGTAGATGTATAAGTTATAGTAATTTCGTAATCTCCAGTTTCGAGGTCCGAAATCAAACTCGCTTCCTCTCCATTCGACCAGACGTAACTGTAGTTTTCATTTCCGTCTATCATTTCTAGAGAGATGCTTCCTGTTGCACCACTTCCACACTCTACATCTACGATAGTTACAGTATTGGGACTTATTGCTAAAGGTTGCGTTACAAGGTAAGAGTCTGTGAACGCACAGTTGTTATCATCCGTAACGGTCACGCCATATGTACCAGCATCAAGATTGGATATTGTATTGGTATTACCTCCATTTGACCATGAAAAAGAAAAAGAACCCGTACCACCAGCAGGATCGATTTGAAGTGATCCTGAAGCATCGTCGAAACACGATAAGTCTTCTATTATAGCATTGGTAACAATTATTGCACTTGGCTGAGCTACGGTGTATGTGTCTGTGAACGCACAGT
>JBLHWH010000196.1:0-11639 GCA_047628935.1 Halioglobus sp.
AAGGCAGTAGTAACTTCTAATTGTGTTGGTTCTGAGATAATTATCGGGTTAGTGGTAGTTTCAGCGCCATTATCATCTCTAACTGTAATTGCGTATGTATCTGGCACAAGATTACTAAACACCTTATTGTCGCTAAAACTTGCTCCATCAATACTGTAAGTCAGCGGTGCTATACCTCCACTGCCACTAGCTGTAATCTCACCATCATTATCTCCAAAACAACTGATGGCATTAGTGATACTGGTAGAGATGACAAGACCTTCAAATGTAAATGAGATATTAAACAATTGATTCGCAGCATATCTTACTTGATCATCTGCAACATCAAAAGTAAATGAGTCAGAATTTTCGTTTACGTTGGTTACAACATAGTTGATATCTCCTTCGTCAATATCATATTGGGTAAAAACACTACCAAGCATCATGTTTTCAAACATTCCAGCGGTATGATTAAATCTTTGCAAGTTTCCATTTTGAGCAGCAGTACGAAGTACAAAGAATACATTTTCTGGATCATTATTCTCTACTAGCAGAAATTCATTAGTAATTATTTTTTCATTTTGGTTCTGGAGTATTAGATCATTGTTGTTTATAATAATCGCTGGCATGATTGGGGCTGATGAGCATGTAGATAAGCTCCATTCTACTAATTCTCCATTGTCATCATCGAAAGTATCTGTTATGAAAAGTGTCCAAGTTCCTTCCATATTTTCTCCATTGAAGTTCGAAAAAGGGTCAATAGGTTGAAAATTACCTGAAATAGCTAGATTTCCTGGTTCACAAGAATTTTCAAGATCTTCAGCAGTATTCATGGCAAAATCAGATAATTGAATAGCTATATTATTATTTCCACATCCAAAATTACTTGCTGGAACACCAGGTCTATCGAATAAGGTAATAAGAGTTCCACTTGGCGATTCTAAAGTTGCAATAAGATCTCCTACGTATGTATGATTGATTTTTATTGTCATTTCTACCATAGCCAAAATGTCAGTAGACGTTACTGTAGCAGTACTAGTTATTGTCGCAGCATTCTCGGGGATTTCGATATTTGCTTCTATAATTTCATTGATACATGTCAAACCAGCTGTTTGGAAGGATTGTACTTGGTTCCAATCTGATTCAAAACAATCAGATATTGCTCTTACTCTCCAATAGTAAACCATTTGACTTTCTAAAGATAACCCTGTTGTGGAAGGTTGATCAGTCATCTGAGTAATCAGAATATTCTCAAAAGATGGATTGTCAGAAAGTTGGGCTTCATATTGAATTATTGCTGGGTAATCTTGCCAAGTTAAAGTTGGAAAAACAGGAACATTAGTTTCTGCATCCATTGGGAATAAGTATTCAACATTAGGTGCATCTTCAGGAGAAACAATTAGCGTAATATCTTGGTCGAAGGTTAGATCTGGACTCATAGATGTTACGACCAGTGGATATTCTCCAGCTTCTACATTTTCAAGTCCAGAGATAATCAAATCAATCAAACCATCTTCAGTAACAGGGTTAGTAGAAAAATCTGCAACGGCACCTATTGGTAATCCTTCAATAGAAAATGTAACGACGATATCTTCTGCAAATTCGGTGTAGTCAATTGTATAATTCGCTGTTTCAGTCATACATGCAAGAACTGACTCAGGTGAAATACTAGAAGAAAATGATGGTATGATAGAAAAGTCTGAATCATTAACATCAAGAAAGATACTCGTTGCACATTTTATCTTTATTCTGCATTCATCTGAAAATTGAAATGGAACCTGAACTTCATGCATGCCATCATTTTCTGTGTTTTCTGCAAGCATGATGTCGAAGTTATCTCCGCCATCCAAAGATAAATAGATATTAACTTCTGCACAAGAAACTGGAGATTGGTCCGTATTTGCTACATCCCAAGATATTGTTTCTGTTGCACCTGCATTCCAAGTTGAGGTAGCATTCTGAGATGTTACTGCAAACGGACCTGCCTGATCCGTGAAAGTTACTGAGAGATCATCATCTGCTGTACACCCACCTAATGCATTGTTGTCACGTACTGTTATATTAAAATTCATAGATCGGTTTACACTCGGAAGTGTTTCCCAAGTATTTCCATTGTTTCCTAATAATATAGAACTCATTCTAGGGAAGAATCTTGAAGGACTCGTTGTAGGATTATATGAACGAAATGCCGGACCACCAGTAGCGGTAGATTCTGGAGGCATAGGTGCAGTTTCATTATCTTGTTGTTCCCAACAATATGTAATAGCATCATTATCTGCATCTGTTGCAACTGCCATTAATTCGAATGGTGTGCTGATTGGGAGTACTAGACCATTCCCTAAAAGCGGCATTAGTTCTGGAGCATTATTGTCTATAGTGAGTGTTTCTGCACAATCTCCATTGCCTCCGACTACAAAATTGGTAAACTCTTCGATAGTAACAGAATGAAAATAATCATCACTATTGTTTTGAACATTCGGACTACAGATACCAGCATAACCCATTATTGTAGAAGCACTGCCGGGTTCTACTGCGGTATTTTGACTTCTATTACAATCATTATTTTGTGTATGGTTCCCTCCGAATTGATGGCCCATTTCATGAGCGACATAATCTACCCAAAAAGGATCTCCGGTAGGATTGCCTAAGCCCGTTACTCCTTGTGCTTTTCTTGTAGTACAAGGACTTCTTAGTGAAGCTATACCACCACCACCAGTGCTATATACATGACCAATATCATAGTTGTTGAAACCAATTACTTGATCAATATTTGCTTGGTTTTCCCCTAGCATAGTACCTCCCTCATTGTTTGTGTAAGGATCAGTACCACTATTAAGATATATGAGCTCATCAGTATTTGCTATTAATTGCATTGTTATAGCTGATTCTCTTTCATAAATACCATTTAGTCTTGTGAGTGATGCATTATATTCTGCCAATACATCTAGCTTATTTCCTCCATGAAAAGTAGCGTACTCTCCTGTACAAGCGAGTGCCAATCTATATCTTCTTAATTGACAATCTCCATATTTTGCTTGTCCATCTATAACCACAAAATTATCATCAGGTGTTTCTATGGTACAGTGCCCCTCTCCATCATGTAAGTGTTTTGAAAAGTCATTTTTATAATATACTATATATATATCGTCCATTTCCTTAGCATATCTATCAATATATACTGTTGGACGAGAGTCGGATAATATCATTCCATTGATTCCTTTATGAGAGATACTTAGTTTTAAGATTGATGTTGGATCTATTAAACTATTACCAGTATAGGACTTTATCAACGGATATCGAGCGGCTAAGTCAGGATGAAACACATCACTTCTAGTCATTGAGAATTGCTCGAATGTTCCATCAGCGATAGGAATATCCATGATAATACTAGCAGAACCATCATTTTTGAACCTATCAGGAGATTTTTCAAGCTTAGTTCTCATACTTTTCATGCTAATCGTATACGTTTTGTATTTCTTAGGTACGATTTCTCGAGTTAGGTCTGATCTATTGCTAGTTATTGATTCTTCCTCAATTTGATGCCATTTTTGGGCATCTGATTGAATCATTGAAAAAATAGTAATTGTGATACTTAGTAATAATAATTGGAAGTTGATTTTCATTTAATAGACTTTTGAATATATAGTGATGAGTTTAATAATAAATCATGAAAATAGATATTAATTAGGATGATTACGTGGAGTTTTACTTAATTTTTTTAGAATAGATTTTTGCGGACAGTAGAAATCGAAATACTTCTAAATCTGTCTATTTATAGAAAGTAGAGAATTTGATTTCTATCTTTTTTGTAAATGTTTGTATTGTAAATGTGCTTAATATGTACTTTTGACGAGAGAATATGTTTTTTAATCTAAATAATCCGTTATGGCTGTAGATGAATCAGTAATTTCAAAATTGGAAAAACTAGCAAAATTGAAGTTGTCATCTCAAGAAAGATCTGAGATGAAAAGTGATTTGGAGAAGATGTTGAAAATGGTTGACAAACTTTCTGAAGTTGATACAAATGGGGTAGAGCCACTTGTATATATGCATGAAGAAAAAAATGTACTACGAAAAGATAAAATTAACAATGTCTTGGATAGAAATACAGGGTTGAGTAATGCTCTACATAAAGAAGGACCTTACTTTGCTGTTCCTAAAGTGATTCAAAAATAATTCTGCATCTTCATTGATGTCAAATAATCTTTAAAATCGATATTCTAATATGGAAAATAGTAATAAAGTAATCTCAATAAAAGATCTAAGGAAGACTTATATAATGGGTGTAGAACAGGTACACGCATTAAAGTCAATAACGCTAGATATCAACGTAAATGAGTATGTAGCACTTATGGGCCCTTCTGGTAGTGGGAAATCTACTTTGATGAATCTACTAGGTTGTCTTGATACTCCAACAGCGGGAGAGTACTTATTAGATGGATCCAATGTAAGTATCATGGAAGATAGTGAGCTGGCAGAAATCCGTAATAAGCAAATTGGTTTTGTATTTCAGACATTTAATCTATTGCCAAGATTGAGCGCATTAGATAATGTTGCCTTACCTCTCGTATATGCAGGTATGAGCAAGTCAGAAAGATTCGACCGTGCAGAATCTGTCTTAGAATCTGTAGGTCTTGGTGATCGAATAACTCATAAACCCAATGAACTGTCAGGAGGACAAAGACAAAGAGTAGCTATTGCTAGAGCACTAGTCAATAATCCTGCAATTATATTAGCAGATGAGCCTACTGGTAATCTTGATACCAAAACGTCAATCGAGATTATGGAAATATTCGAAAAGCTCCAAAACGAAGGGAATACAATCATTGTCGTAACACACGAACCAGATATTGCAGAACACTGCCATAGAATAGTGAAATTGAGAGATGGCCTCATAGAAACAGATATGAAGAATGAGAATATAATCTTAGCTAGTGATCCTACTCACAGATATAATGTAAGTTAGGTCGAGCAAGAAGACTTTTAAATATATCTTTGTCTGAATAATCTAAATTATGAAGATATACACTAAAGGAGGAGATAAAGGCCAAACGTCATTATACGGTGGTCGTAGAATTTCAAAAGACGATATAAGAATAGAATCTTATGGGACCATTGATGAATTAAATTGCCATTTAGGTCATTTGGTGTCGGCTATTCCTGAAGGTTTTGATCAAAAAGAATTATTGATTGAGATTCAAAACAGATTGTTTACTATCGGTTCTAATCTCGCTTCTGATCCACAAAAAGATCTCCCTGTTCCAGATTTGAATGAAGAAGATATTATCAAATTAGAGAATGCCATGGATAATATGGATGCATCACTTGCCCCATTAAGAGCATTTGTACTGCCAGGTGGATCGGTAGCAAACAGTGTAGCCCATGTGTGCAGAACAGTTACAAGAAGAGCTGAAAGAAGAATGATATCTCTCGCTTCAGTGGAAGAAGTGAATCCAATACTTATAAAATATGTAAACCGATTGTCTGACTATTTCTTTGTGGTGAGTCGTTATTTAGCACACAAGTTGAATCACGAGGAGACTCCATGGTTACCTAGAAAAAACTAATTTATATATTCTTGTATAGGTTTAATGTTTGATTCGCAATGATCTGTCTGTCAAATGTTTGGGATGCATAGGTTTGACCTTTCGTTGAGATCTTTTTTCTTAATTCACTATCTTCTAAAAGGGTAATTATTGCATTAACAATGGAGTCGATATTGTTAGGTTCAATATATATACAATCTGGTCCACCCGCTTCTTTCATGGATGAAGTCTCAGAAGATATCACAGCGGTACCACATAATAATGATTCTGTAATTGGTAATCCATGACCTTCATACTGACTAGGGTATAATAGGAATTCTGCTCTTTTATATACTTCGATTATTTGATCATTAGAAATGTCACTTCTCAAATGCACCACCTTTTCCAATCCAAGAGAATGGATTAAACCTAAGAGCTTCTTTTTATTTTTTTCTTTTCCACCTCCAACTATTACTAAGTCTATTCTTTGACTAGCCGGTATTTGAGCTAAGGCTTTTATTATCGATTCGAAGTTTTTTCTAGGTTCTATGCTTCCGACTGAGAGCATGTAAGTATTAGGTAGATCTAAAGAGTTTTGAGTTCTACTTTGATTTGCACGATAAAACCTTGGGTCACAAGTATTATAAATTACTTCTATTTTATCTGGATCTACAGCATAATGTTCGATTATGTCTGCTTTTGTATGTTTGCTAATTGCAATTATTTTATCAGCCGACTTTATACTGTGTTTCCATTTTAGATTATAAATCATTCGATCGGATGCAGGAAAGTATTCTGGGAATCTCTTGAAAATTAGATCATGGATGGTGACCACCTTTGCACACTTGGCATTATTGATATTTCTCGGGAGCTCATGTGTGAGTCCATGATATATATCAATCTTATCTTTTCTAAGATCATTTGAAATACCGAATGTACGCCAGATTGATTTATTAAAAGCGGTTGATTTATGAATTGAAACTTGATTCAAGTTTCTGTACTCAGTTTCATATTCAGTCAATTTGATTGAAGGTGTGTAAAGATGATATGACTCTGATGGACAAAATTCATTCATACAAGTCACAAGGTTGCGACTATAACTGCCTAGCCCCGTTTTATTGTTGAATAGCCTTTTTGCATCGTACCCTATATTCATCTCCTAAATTTGAGTGCTAAAGATATATGATTTTATCTGAGTAGATTTAATGTAAAGATTATAGATTTGTGAACTATGAACGATATAGACATAACTCATCTTGCAAGACTTATAAAAGGAGAGTTACATACTGATGATTTGCATAAAATGCTATATGCGACGGATGCTTCCGTATATCGAGAACTACCACTTGGCGTAGCAATACCTCGAGACTCAGATGATATAATACAGATCGTAAAGTATTGCAATGCAAGGAAGATTCCCATGATTCCTAGAGCAGGTGGGACTTCACTGGCTGGTCAATGTGTTGGTGTAGGGTTAGTTGTAGATGTATCAAAGTACATGAACAAGGTTATCAACATTGATGCAATTAACAAAACGGTTACGGTTCAACCTGGTATAATAAGAGATGAACTTAATCATATACTGGAACCATATAGATTAATCGTCGGACCTAATACCTCGACAGCTAATCGAGCGACAATTGGTGGCATGGTTGGGAATAATTCATGTGGAAGTACTTCCATAGTATTTGGAAATACAAGAGATCATGTCAAATCCTTACAAACTGTTCTTGCTGATGGTAGTCTTGTCGAATTTGGATCCTTATCTCAAAAGGAAATTGAAGCCAAATGTGATCTTGAAACATTAGAAGGCGATATATATAGGTATTTATTAGATTTGATGGCTGACAGTGAATTACATTCCGAAATAGATGAACAGTATCCTAAATCATCAATTAAAAGAAGAAATACAGGTTATGCGATTGATGAACTGATCTCTAAAAAGAAAGACGAAGAGATTAATGTTTGTAACCTATTGTGTGGCAGCGAAGGAACACTGGCTTTTACAACAGTAATAACAATTGGGTTAGTAGATGCTCCACCGGAATATGAAGTATTGACAGCCATTCATTTTAGTTCTGTAGACGCTAGTTTGCGAGCTACGCCTTCGATAATGAAACATCTTCCTTTTGCATGCGAATTAATGGATAAAACCATATTGGATTGTACCAAAGGGCAGCGCATGTATGAGCCAGATCGCTTTTTCTTACAAGGCGATCCGAAAGCAGTGATGTTGGTTTCTTTTAGAGGAGATACACTATCTCAAGCTCAAGCGGATTTAGATCGATTGGTTCTGTCCTTAAAAAATGAAGAGCATGGATACCATTACCCGATAATCATTGATAAGGTAGATCGGGTTTGGAATTTAAGAAAAGCTGGGTTAGGCTTATTGGCAAATTTACCTGGAGACAAAAAAGCAGTTGCTTGCATAGAAGATACAGCTGTAGCTGTTGAAGATCTGAGTGCTTATATCAGAGAGTTTACAGAGATTATGGATAGGTATGGCCAAAAATCAGTCTATTATGCTCATGCTGGTGCTGGGGAAATTCATCTCCGTCCTATCCTAGACTTGAAGCAAGAACAAGATAGGAAATTGTTTCATGATATCAGTCTTGCGTCGGCGAGGTTAGTTAAAAAATACAACGGATCCCTGAGTGGGGAGCATGGAGATGGACGGGTTAGGGCACCTTTTATAAAAGAGATGTATGGTGATCGCATTTATAGTGAATTTCGAAAACTGAAGTCAATTTGGGATCCACACCATATATTTAATCCTGGAAAGATCGTAGACGCTCTACCGATGAATGAATACTTGCGATTTGATCAAAATCATGAGGAGAAATCATACGACACAATTTTTGATTTCGACGCTGTAGGCGGGGTGTTGCGAGCTGCTGAAAAGTGCAATGGGTCTGGAGATTGTAGAAAGCTTCCACTATCCGGCGGGACGATGTGTCCAAGCTATATGGCCACTAGAAATGAAAAAGATACGACTAGAGCTAGAGCAAATATTTTAAGAGAAGTATTAACGAGGCCAAATGGTGAAAATGCATGGGATAACAAGGAATTAAAAGAAGTAATGGATTTGTGTCTGTCATGCAAAGGGTGCACTACTGAATGCCCTTCCAATGTAGACATGAGCACTATGAAAGCCGAATTTCTACATCAATATCATAAAGAACATGGTATTCCTATAAGGTCAAAGATTTTCGCAAATTTTAATAGGCTGAGCAAATTGGGGTCTAGATTTGGGGGGGTGACCAATTGGGCAATGAAATCACAATTGACAAGTGGAATACTCAAAAAAGTAATGGGCATAAACTCAAAAAGATCACTTCCTAGTATTGCATCAAGTCCATTGAAAGTTAGGTTTGATAAGATTTTAAAGGATTATGAAAATGTTGGCAAAATAAAAAAAGTGTACTTTTTCTGTGATGAATTCACAAACTACAATGATGCAGAGATAGGAGAGAAGGCATTAAGATTATTGCTTACGATAGGTTATGATATAAAGATGATGGATCATGCCGAGAGTGGAAGAGCTGCAATCTCAAAAGGGGTGCTCGACATAGCTGTAAAAGTCGCAAATGAGAATGTCGAGATATTCGCTGACCTTATTACGAAAGATACTCCACTGATCGGAATAGAGCCATCGGCGATTCTTACCTTTAGAGATGAATATCCTAAGTTGGTGAAACCACTGTTAGTACCAAAAGCTAAATCCCTTGCAAAGAATTGCTTGACTATCGAAGAGTTTCTTTATCGAGAAGTACAAACTGGAGCTATTAATTCAGAAATATTCGACTCAACTAATAGACTAATTTTACTTCATGGACATTGCCACCAAAAAGCATTGACGGATATTAATGAGGTTGCATGGTTGTTATCTGTTCCGTCAAATCATACTGTCGAAATTATTCCATCAGGTTGTTGTGGTATGGCGGGTTCATTTGGATATGAGAAGGAGCATTATCAAATAAGTATGGATATCGGGGAATTGGTGTTATTTCCAGCTATTAGAAAAGCAAAGTCAAGTACTCATATAGTTGCTAGTGGAACGAGTTGTAGACATCAAATACTAGACGGAACTGGAGCCACTGCAAAGCACGTCGTTGAATTGTTATGGGAAAGTTTGCCTAAGTAGTTCGATTGTTTAAACTTTATTAATTTTAATGATAATTTAGAACAATTATCATTAAGATGATGTTTCATAATATCTTCGCTTGTTGCAGTTCCTCACGTTTTTATAGCTAAATTGCATGCGAATATATAGCCCAGTCTTTGATTATTTTATCAAAGACTTTGCAATTAAAACAATCATATGCTTACTACAGATATATCTACTTTACCATATGCCGATTTCTTGAAAAACTATAGAGAAACACTTAAGAGTGTATTCTATGAAAGAGATAATATTGAAAAATTTACTCAAAAGAGAGGATTTCCATATTTAGTATTTAGAGATATAATGGCCGATGCTCCATTGTCTGTGGCTATAGAAACGAAATATGGTGGTAGAGGAGCAAAAGTGAAAGAATGTTTGGGGCTTTTGGCAGCTTCCTCTTATGAATCTTTGCCACTTTCTCTTACGTTTGGGATCAACTTTGCATTGTTCTTAGAACCAGTTGCTAAGTATGGTCAGGAATCAGTTAAGCAAGGAATATTCGATCGTTTCTTGAGGAAGCAGAATATGGGTGGGTTGATGATTACAGAACCAGATTTTGGTAGTGATGCCTTGAGTATGCAAACGAGCAGTACGAAGGTAGGAGACAAATACCATATAAAAGGAACGAAGCATTGGCAAGGCCTTACTGGAATTGCTGATTATTGGTTGATGACAAGTCGACCAACAAAAGATAATGGAGAGCTTGGTAGAGATATTGACTTTTTTATCTGTGATGAACAACAACCAAATCAAAGAATAATTGTCGAAGAACTGTATAATAATATTGGTCTTTATCCTATTCCTTATGGATTGAATAAGGTAGATATTCAAGTTCCGGAAGAGTATAAATTAGTACCAGAAACTACTGGACTTAAGTTGATGATAGATCTTTTACACAGAAGTAGATTGCAATTTCCAGGAATGGCAATGGGATTTATCCAGAGATTGTTAGATGAATCTATCAAACATACAAATGAAAGAATAGTAGGCGGGAAATCACTGATGGAGTTAGATCAAATTAAACATGCTATTTCCAGAATCCAAAGTGCATTTACAGTTTGTTCTGCAATGTGCTGGAAGAGTTCTTCTATGAGTAGTATACATGTAAATGTTGCGTCTAATGCTGTAGAGGCCAATAGTATGAAGGCCTATGTAACTGACCTTATGCAGGAAGCATCTCAAATATTTACTCAGTTGAGTGGAGCAAATGGTTATAGAGAAGAAAGCTTAGGAGCAAGAGGGATAGTTGATTCTAGACCATTCCAAATATTTGAAGGTTCTAATGAGATGTTGTATTCTCAGATTGCAGAGGGGATAGCAAAGATGATGGGTAGAAAGAAGATTCCTAACTTGTATGAATATTTATCTCAGTATGAACTTACAGCTCATGTAGCGGACAGGTTTAAATCTATGCTAAATTTTACAATCGATGGAAAACTTCCACAAAGAAAACTTGTTGATCTTGGACGAGTAATCAGTAGGGTAGTATCAGCCGGTTTTGTGGCGGAAATGGCAGAGACTGGATTCAGACCTGATTTAGTAAGAGATTGTTTCGAGAATCTAAAGCATGAAGTTTCTACTTTTATCAGTTCATATGAGAATGGTACATCTACAACACCGATTGAGGGATATAGTGAAGGAGGGAGCTGGTTGGAGTTTTGTTAGATAATAAATGAAAATACTATTACTTTTATAACATGTGTAGAGTGGGGAAACTAATAACGAGGTGTTCAATTTTATTAATATTTATTTTTTGTCAAATCGTTTTATTAAACGCACAAAATTCTTTTGAATCTGGTCAGTTTAAAATAATATATGAAATAGAAAGTAAGGAAGGAGCGGATTCAATTTGGTTAAAAGATCAAACCGATCAATACGAAAATTTGACTACAAATACATTTGTGCACTATGTTTTTAATGATAGTATAGTAGTCAAAGTTGTAATGGATAGCCTTGATAAGATACAATAT
>JBLHWH010000197.1:0-11492 GCA_047628935.1 Halioglobus sp.
TTCCATATGGATATAAAATATCTACTATTGGAATTGGAGACACTACTAGCTACAAGGACGTTATCTTAAAAAATGTCCTTTATAATAAAATTGCATATCAAGGAAACAAATTTCCAGTGGTAGCTGAAATCACCAATACAGGATTCAAAAACCAAGAAGCACAAGTAAGTATTACCAAAGGCTCAAATACACTTGCATCTGAAAAAATTACATTCAATAATCAAAATGGATTGTCAAGAGTTGAATTCAATATAAAAGCTACCAATAATGGCGTTCAGCATTATAATGTGGTTGTCGCTTTACGCGATGAAGAAGTTATTGAAAATAATAGCAAAGACATCTTTATAGATGTGATTGATGGAAAACAAAAAATCTTGTTGATCGGCCTAGCACCTCATCCAGATATAAAAGCACTTCGGTCAGTAATCGAAATAAATGACAATTATGAATTTGAATTATTTATCCCTGGCCTTAACGAACTAAAGGAGGATAAATACGACATGATCCTAGTACATCAAGCAGGAGATAGGTACAACAGGCTTGCTAAGTACACCAAAAAATTCAGGGATGAAAATATTCCGATTTTAAACATCATCGGTCAACAGACCAACCTGACTAAATTAGCCAAAGAGGATGATTTATTTGCCTTTAAGTCAATAAGAAATCAAAGAGATCAAATAGCACCAGCATTGTTTTCAGAGTTTCCAAAATTTAAAATTGATCCGGATTATAATACCGTGTTCAATCAATTTCCAACACTTAATGTACCCTATGGTGAAAGCAAGCTTTCACCCAACAATACAGTATTAATGTATCAAAAAGTAGGAAATATTTCTACAGACAAACCTCTGCTTTATTTGGTCGAATCAAATGGAAGAAAATCAGCTTATATGATGGCGGATGGTATTTGGCAGTGGAGACTGCAAGAATTTGCGTCTAATGAGAATACAAAAGCCTTTGATGATATATTTCTAAAGTTGATACAATACCTAAGTACTAAAGAGGACAAACGAAAATTCAGAGTTTATACGACAAAGGAAGAATTTTTTGATAACGAATCTGTGAGTTTTTCAGCCGAAGTATACAATGATTCATATGAACGCATTTTTGGCAATGATGTAAGTATAAAAGTGACGAATGAAAACGGAAGTATAAATGAATACTCATTCATCCCTTCTTCTGCCAACTCTAAATTAGATATATCCGGACTTACTCAAGGGATTTACAAATACGAAGCGACCACTAAGCGAGATGACAAATCAGAAAAAGTATTTGGCCAATTCACGGTAAAAAATCTGCAACTTGAACTTCTCGACCAGAGAGCTAATTTTGCTTTATTGAAACAGGTAGCAGAAAATACAGAAGGAAATTTTTACACTACAGAGACTTTAAGTGACATTCCTTCAGATCTTAAAAATTTAGATTCAAAGGGCATTATGCACTCAAATGAAGACTTCTTAGCAATCATCAATCTCAAATGGTTGTTTTTCTTCTTACTTGCTCTACTCTCCATAGAATGGTTTTCGAGGAAGTATAGTGGCGGGTATTAATGCGGTAATCCCCACTAAAATCTAAATTAAGAGATTCACAAAAGCGATAAGCACTAACTCTCTGATTTAGTGCTTATCATGGGTGTACGACAATAATCCGTTATTCCAAATAAGTGCTTTTTCGTTTTACCCCAAACCCTAAAGGGAGTCTTAAAAGCACTTTTTGGAAGTCCATTTTAAAAGATTTAGAGGTAAAACGGATTTGTCGTACACCCGCTTATCATCACTTCTGAATCCCTCAGTTTAGGTAAAAGGCAATTAGAAATTCATTGATTAATTTTTCCCAAGGAACTATCCTTTGATAAGTACTTGTAAACAAGCCTAACAGGTAATAATATCAAAATAAGTGTAGGCTGGCTCAATGACAGCATCATGTCATCACTAATCAATCTTAAACCACTCATATTTAGGAGAGCGCCTGCGATATTGATGCACAGAAAAAACAGAGTGACTATCAAAAATACTTTTGCACTCAATTTACTCAAAGCCATTCTTACAAGAATGTAGTTTAACCCAAAGCTTAATAAAAGAGTGAATCTAGTAGCTAACCATTCTGCATCAGGGTTGTGGAATGACATTGAGTTTGCGAGTTGGCCAAGTAGATCACTCACATTATTAAAAGTGATTAACCATTCAAAGAACGATCTAATGAAATCTGGATATAGGCCAAAATACTTGATGTATACAAAAATCAGCCAAATGAATACTAGGCTGAAAATCTTATTTAATTGCTTGGGCAAGACTTTTTTTATTAACAACCTCTACCCAAATAATCCAAAGAATAAAAACCAGAAGATAGACCAATCCAAGGTAAGTATACTTATGGTTGAATTCGAAAGTTGATGGGTTATTTATGAAGTTGGTCCCTAATAAATATACTCTTAATATATTGATTCCATATATCAGGGCTATACCTAATACACCATACCAAAATTTAACTATTAATTTCCCAGGAGTAATGATTATGAATCCTAAAAACAAAGCATGCAATTCAAGGCCGTTACACGGATGCCCTATAAACACAGACCGTATCCCATCAATTACAAGGTTAGACTGATCAAATTGGCTGTCATATCCGATAAGCTGAAAGAAGATAGACGTATCACCTCCTACTCTATTGGTCAACCATGAGTTTATTCCAGAACTATCAAGAAAACCACTGTAATACATGACCTTCCAGAGTACCATTAGTGATATAGCTTTAATAATAAACCAGTACCCAGGTTTTATTTCTTTGTTGAAAAGCATCAATCTTTCAGTCCTCCCGCTTACTTGCGCCTGTTTTTCCTATGTTTTCTATATCTGGAAGCTCCATATCCTATACCTGCAGCAGCAAGTAAACTCAATCCTCCATCAATCGGGACTCCAGGTGGAGTCGGTGGAGGGGGTGGTGGAGCCTGCGCAAATGCAACCGAAATAACGAAAAATGTGACAACTCCAAAAGCAAGTAACGATTTATAAATTAGTTTCTTCATTTTTCGTTAGTTAAGAATGATTTTTTTAGAGTACGTCCCTAGCCTAGTTTTAACTTTAACAATATAAAGGCCATTTCTAAGTTTGGTTAGGGGTAACGAATACTCAGATAACCTCAAAGGTAAATTATCCCATACTGAATTAACTCTTCCATCCAAAGAATATAGCCAAACTTGAGAAGCTTTCATGTCCTCCCCATTAGTTTTTAAAATTAGCTGCCGATTATTAATATGGACATTAAATGGGAAAATGTTGTTCTCCAGACCTAAAATAGGGGGAGAAACGGCCAGTCTAAAAACTTCTTGATTATCAAGTTGACTTAAATCAAAAGTGGATTTAGATCCAGAAGACAATTCAAAAGATTCATTGGTATTTGTATTTATTAGTTCTAATTTATACCCATCAGGTATGTTGTTCATTTGAATAACTTCGGCTTGAACTTGTAACGATTCGCTTGTTTTCACCGAAATGGGAATTGAATAATTGCTAAGAGGCAATGCAATAATATCATATGCACTTTTATCGTGTATTGCTTTTACTCTAAGCTGTCCTGTTTCTTCGAAAGGACTAGAATATGCTTCATACCTTTTGTCAAAATCTGAAGTAAAATTATCTTCAAATCGAAAAGTGAGTTTGTTATTTTCATCATTAGCAGAACTAAAATTTAGAACTATTTCTGAAAATTTTGTATTTGATGTTCTAAAGAAGCTTGTATTGTTTTCCGTAACTAGCATAGAAGGATCTAATAAAACATTATATATGCCATCTGCTTGGGAAGTATAATCTAACTGTATGAAAAAGGCTTGCCCTGAAGAAATATACTCAGTATTATCTGAAGGTGCCGTGAATGTATCATATCCACCTGCCCCACCGTTATTAGAAGGGTTCCAAACATAATAGCTTCCAAAAGTAAATGCTGTATTCAGTCCAAAAACGAAAAAGTCAAACATATCAATTGCTGCTGTGTACGGATTACCTATTAAGTGATGCCCAGCATTTGGGGCTCTTGCGGATGACGAAGTTTGTGTCAAAGGGAGAACTACCTGCGCTACATTAGGAGTTCCTATGAATGAAATGTCGCCACTTTGATAGGTAGTATATCCTATGCCAACCGGTACAGTTCCTCCACCTGTTACTGGTGTCCAAGTGCCATAATTATCCGCGTCAATTATATGTTCTTCATAAGTATATTCAGCACCTCCATAAGTCGCACCGCTTATGGGAGAAGAAACATAGCTATAACCGCTAGAACTTGCACTTTTTTCGATTAAAATATTTCCTGTAGCAAAGGTGGTGGTACCAGTGCGAGGAATAAATGAACCACCATGCTCGATAGTAACTGATGCCGATGCATTATCAAGGACATCTCCTGTCATTGTTAAGTTACCGCCTGATTCAATAATCAATGATCCTGCCAGACCCTGAAAATCAATATTGTTGCAGGTAATTGATCCTGTACTTGATATAGTAACAGTTACTCCGTCATCAATGGTGACATTATTAAAGGTCTCATCTGTTGTAATGGTTGTATTCGTAGAATAATCCTGATCAGGAGCGGCTCCTTCAGCCGTTATACTAACTACTGAAATCAGTAAAATGAGCGGGTAGAGAAATTTCATATATATATGATTTATTTATTCAAAAAAATTTAAATAAAATTAAAGCTAGTTCTTTTATGATGATTAAACTAATACCGGCTTGAAGCCGGTAGATTTGAAACCGACTGTAAGTCGGCTAAAGTTCATGGATGGCTAATTTTAAAATCTCCATCTTCACTTTCTAAATCTTGGTTCTTTATATACTCCATGATAACCTCATCGGTTACATTGCCTGAACTTGCAACGAAATATCCTCGGCCCCACAAGTGACGACCCCAAAATTGTTTTGAAAGACTCTTAAATTCCGACATTAGTTTACGTGATCTCTTTCTTTTTAAAAGTTGAACCAGCTTACTCACTGACAAATGGGGAGGTACCGAAACAAACATATGAATATGATTCGTTGAAACATGCCCCTTCAATATTTCCACATCGTTACTCTTACATATTTCTCGTAAAAGCTCTCTGGTTCGCCTTGCTACCTCACCACTCATTACTTTCTTACGGTATTTCGTAATCCAAACTATATGGAGCTTTATTTCATAAAGGCTGTGTGAAGTCTTCCGATAATGTTGCATCTCACAAAGATACCAACTGTTTCTAACTGAAGTCTTCGCCTAAAGGCGAGGGATTTTCTCCCATTCCCAGATAGGGACATTAAAAAAAAAATCCGGCCTTTTGAGCCGGATTCCATTATAGATTCTTAAATCTTATTCTTCTTTTTTCTCCTTTCTAGGTTTCGATTTTTTGACCTTTATCTTAAGCACTTCTGATTTTCCATCATAATCGGCTAATAAGGTGTCTCCTTCTTTGATGTCTCCCTGAAGAATTTCTTCTGCCACAGGATCTTCTAGATATTTTTGAATAGCTCTGTTCAAAGGCCTTGCTCCAAACTGAGGGTCATATCCTTTCTCAGACATGAAATCTTTTGCTGCATCAGTCAATTCTACTTTATATCCTATTTCTGTTATTCTAGCAAATAAGTGACCCAAACTGATATCAATGATTTTATGAATATGTTTTCTCTCAAGTGAGTTAAATATGATCACATCATCAAGTCTATTAAGGAATTCTGGACTAAAAGTCTTTTTTAAAGCGCTTTGAATGGTAGACTTCATGATTTCATCAATGTTGTCCTTCTTAGACTGAGTAGCGAAACCTATTCCCGCTCCAAAATCCTTCAAATCTCTCACTCCAATATTGGAAGTCATAATGATGATGGTATTTCTAAAATCCACCTTTCTTCCCAACCCATCAGTCAATACACCATCATCCAAAACTTGAAGTAGTATATTGAAAACATCTGGATGTGCTTTTTCGATTTCATCTAACAAAACAACACTATACGGCTTTCTTCTTACCTTTTCAGTAAGCTGACCACCTTCCTCATACCCAACATATCCTGGAGGGGCTCCAACCAATCTCGACACAGAAAACTTCTCCATGTATTCACTCATATCAATGCGTATTAATGCATCATCCTTATCAAACAGATAAGAAGAGAGCACCTTTGCCAATTCTGTCTTACCAACACCTGTTGGCCCAAGGAAAACGAATGAACCAATTGGTTTTTTAGGATCCTTAAGACCAACTCTTGTTCTTTGAATCGCTTTTGCCAATTTTTCAATCACCTCATCCTGACCTATCACCTTTGTCTTAAGATCATCCTTCATCCCCAAAAGTTTGTTGCCTTCATTTTGAGCAACTCGTTTAGCTGGAACTCCAGTCATCATGGCAATTACTTCCGCTACGCTATCTTCATTTACCTCATATCGTTGAGATTTAGTCTCCTCTTCCCACTTAGCTTTTGCCCTTTCTAGCTGCTCGATCAGTTTTTTTTCTTTGTCCCGCAACTGAGCTGCCTCTTCGTATTTTTGACTTTTAACTACCTTATTCTTTAATTTCTTGATTTCCTCAATTGATTCCTCGAGCGTTACAATCTCATCAGGCACATATATATTATTAATATGAACTCTAGATCCAGCTTCATCCAATACGTCAATAGCTTTATCTGGCAAGAACCTATCGCTAATGTATCTATCGGAAAGTTTAACGCAAGCTTTGATCGCCTCTGCTGTGTAAGTCACATTATGATGATCCTCGTACTTATCCTTTATATTATCGAGAATCTGTATGGTCTCATCTACAGTTGTGGCTTCCACCATCACCATTTGAAATCTCCTAGCAAGTGCCCCATCCTTTTCGATGTACTGTCTGTACTCGTCTAGCGTAGTTGCTCCTATGCATTGTATTTCTCCACGAGCCAATGCCGGCTTAAACATATTAGATGCATCGAGAGAACCTGAGGCTCCTCCTGCTCCAACAATCGTATGCAGCTCGTCAATGAAAAGAATAACATCAGGAGATTTTTCGATCTCATTCATCACTGCTTTCATCCTCTCCTCAAACTGTCCTCTATATTTTGTTCCTGCAACCAAAGAAGCCAAATCAAGTGTAACCACTCTTTTGCCGAAAAGCACTCGAGACACCTTCTTTTGAATAATTCTAAGTGCAAGACCTTCTGCTATTGCAGTTTTACCCACACCTGGCTCACCAATTAGTATTGGATTGTTTTTCTTTCTTCTACTTAATATCTGAGCTACTCTCTCGATTTCCTTTTCTCGTCCAACAATCGGATCAAGCTTATCCTCCTCAGCAAATTTGGTGAGGTCTCTACCGAAATTATCAAGTACAGGAGTTCTTGATTTTTCTGATCCTTTTTGTCCACCTTCTTTCCCAGAAGAGGAGCTTTCGCCACCAAACAATCTTGAAGAATCCTCATCTGGCTCATCCGTATCGGAGGATCCCATTGGATTCTCGGTTTGATACTCTAGCATCTCTTTGACTACATCATATGCCACGTCAAATTTGTCTAAAATTTGAGTGCCAATATTATCCTCATCTCGAAGAATAGACAACAACAGATGTTCAGTACCTATCAGTTGGCTTTTGAAAATCTTAGCCTCTAAATAAGTGATCTTAAGAACTTTTTCTGATTGCCTTGTAAGTGGAATATTTGCAAGATTCTTTACATTGCTCGTAGCTGAACCTTTCGTAGCTCTTTCAATAGAGGTTCTCAGTTCGTCGAGCGAAACTCCCAATTTCTTTAAAAGACTGACTGCAACACCTTCACCCTCTCTTATCATACCCAAAATAAGATGTTCCGTGCCAATGTAGTCATGCCCCAGACGAAGTGCCTCTTCACGACTCAGTGAGATTACTTCTTTTACCCTATTTGAAAATTTTGCTTCCATGTCTGGTTTTTTATCCTTAGTAAAAATATGTTTTAATCTAACAAAAACTAAACTTTTCCTTAAAAACGCAAGAATTAATTAAATCGTTGTGATGTGTCCGACAGTTATTGCTAAATGTGCATTTTAGATTCAGGTCCGCAGCAGAACACTAAATCCAATATACTTAGGTTCTCTACAAAATTGTGTCCAAAGGTCTGTGTGTACGGTGATGAATTGTAAAAATTGCGTTCTAAATGACCTTTTTTAGGATGAATCACGGACCTAAAATCCTCAAAGACCTCCTCAGTCGAATCAACATACTTTTTGGAACATGTAATATTGACATCTAAGTTTAACACTTTGAGACAGAATGTCAGAATATTAGAGTTTAATTCTTGAAGGAGCTCGGGTTTATCATGTATTAGACCGTATACATAAGGCTCATAATACTCGAAAAATGGAGACCTACCATATGCAGAGACTATAGCCTTCCAATGATCTTTCATCCAGTTTTCCGAATAGTCTATCTTAATGTCTTTTGCGAATGTTTTTTTATTTACCCCTTTTAAAGGAACAGATAAAAATAAAGTCTTATTTGAAGTGAGAATATGACACCTGTTTCGATAGGTTTGTTTGACAAAATACTCACCCGTGTCGATCATAATATCGGATTGATTTTTTAGCAAGCTGAAATATTCAATTGGCGGAAAATACTGACTTTCAATAACTACCATTACCTGATTAAACTCAAGTCACCCAAGCCTTCTCGCACGATTTCAGGCTCAGAACCTGTAAAATCAATCACCGTGCTGGGAGTTATATTTCCATAGCCGCCATCAATCACGATATCAACCAAACCATCAAATTTTTCCAAAATCAATTCAGGGTCCGTTGAATACTCGATTACCTCGTCATCATCTTTTATTGACGTGGTAATAATTGGAGAGCCTAATTCATTGACTATATCCCTCGGAATATTATTATCAGGAACACGAATACCCACTGTTTTTTTTGAGGTATTTAATATTTTTGGAACCTTATTGCTTGAGTTTAAAATAAAGGTAAAAGGACCCGGCAATGTCTTTTTCATCAATTTGAAAACCGGCGTTGGAAGGCTTTGGGTATATTCTGAGATATTACTCAAGTCATAACAAATAAATGACATGTTTATCTTATTTCCCTTCAATTGTTTAATGCGCTTAATCCGATCAATGGCTTTACTGTTGAATATATCACAGCCCATTCCATAGACTGTATCAGTCGGATATATGATTACTCCGCCATTTCGTAAGACCTTTACGATTTGCTGGATCTTATTCTTATCAGGATTATCGGGATACAGTTTTATGAATTGCGTTTGCATTAATGTGCTTTTGGCGAATATAGTACGTATTGAGAATATTTACGAACTCTAGGAGTTGTCCATTTTTATCAATTGAATCAAAAACCTTTCCAATATTAATTCCAAAACCCTTCTCAAGGACTTAATTTTGTGCCCAATATGAAGAAACCAAAATTATTCGCCATAGTGATCGTAGTGTTTTCAACAATGCTAACATCCTTCGCATTCTACTTTTTTCAAATTTACTATTCTCCCAATTTTTTAACGGAAAAGCAAGGACGGCCACTGACTATACCAAGTGGGTCTACATTCAAGGATGTGCAGCGTATCGTATTCGAGCAGAGATATGCCAACGAGTTGATCTCCTTTAGCTTTTTAGCTAAATTGATGAACTATCAAGAAAATGTTAAACCAGGGCTCTATTTTATCGAACCAGACATGACGAACCCCCAAGTTGTTCGATTGTTAAGATCTGGAGAACAAACTCCTGTTAATATTACCTTCAATAATGCTAGGCTAATTGAAGACCTAGCACCTAAGATTACTAAGAATCTGGAAATATCTGAATCTGATTTTCTGAATACGGTAAATTCAGATGCAACGCGAAAAACATTTGGTTTCGACAGTCTGGATTTCATCGGAATGTTCATTCCTAATACTTATCAGGCATATTGGGACACTAGCACGGATAAACTGCTTGACAAGCTAAGAAAAGAATATGAGAAATTCTGGAACGAAAAAAGAAAGTCGCAAGCCAAGTCAATTGGACTAACCCCGAAAGAAGTATCGGTACTGGCATCAATAGTGCAAGCTGAAACGGCCAACTCCGCTGAGTTAAAAATAGTGGCCGGATTATATATGAATAGGATAAATCGAGGGATTGCGCTTCAGGCTGACCCAACGCTAGTATTTGCAGCACAGGACTTTACGATCAAAAGAGTATTAAATATTCATAAAGAAATTGACTCGCCTTACAATACTTACAAGTATAGAGGCCTTCCTCCTGGCCCAATCAATATGCCTGAAATGAAAGCTATAGACGCAGTTTTGAATTATGAAAAACATAAATATCTTTATATGTGTGCAAAAGAGGACTTTTCTGAAAATCATAATTTTGCAACCAATCTTATCGACCATAATAGGAACGCTGCTAAATATCAAAAGGCCTTGAATAAAGCGAGGGTTTATAAGTAAAATAAAATGAATACCAACTTTTTTGGTGATGTATACGATGTAGTGAGGCTCATACCGAAAGGGCGATTAACCAACTATGGTGCTATTGCCAATTTTCTAGGCTCCAGAATAAGTGCCAGAATGGTAGGTTGGGCGATGAATGCTGCCCATGGCATGGATGATGTACCGGCTCAAAGAGTAGTGAACCATATTGGTTTGCTAACTGGGAAAATGCATTTCGAGACCCCCACTAAAATGCAGGAACTATTGGAAGAAGATGGACTTATTGTAGAGAAAGATCTAGTAAAAGACTTTAAGCTACACTTTTGGGATCCTGCTGTTGAGCTTGAGATATAGCCCACAACCCAATAAAAGCAAATAGTCCATTGACAAGCAGTAGCTCAAACCCAAACTTATAACCTCCTAATAGCCATTCAGAATTAATATTCAGCAGGTAGGTAAGTAATGGAGAAAGAAAACAGACTATTGGAGCCAGTTTATCTTTAATCTTCCTCTCTGTAAACAAGCCGAAACTATACAAGCCAAGAAGTGGTCCGTAAGTATAGCCTGCTACTTTAAAAACAGCGACAATTACACTGTCATCATTAATGGCTCTAAAGGCCAGAATAACAAAAAAGATCAATATCGAAAAACCCAAATGAATAGTCATTCTAGTTTTGTTGTTGCTTTCTTGGGGATCTTTATTAAGGAAATCCACGTAAAATGAAGTGGTCAAAGCCGTCAGCGCTGAATCTGCACTTGAATAAGCCGCAGCAGTAATTCCTAATAGAAAGGCAATCCCTCCTACTAAATGAAATTCATTCAATGCCAAAAAAGGATACAGGTTATCTGATCTGGTGGGTATTACAATTCCGTTGACTTCTGCATAATGGTAAAGTAGTACTCCTAAGGCCAGAAAAAATAGATTGACAAAAATCAGAGAAGTACTAAACCAAAAAACATTTTTTTGCGCGTCTTTCAAGTTTCTACAAGTCAGGTTCTTTTGCATCATATCCTGATCTAAGCCTGTCATCACTATCGCTATAAATGCTCCTGCTATAAATTGTTTGAAGAAATTTTGGGGGGACTGCCAATCCCATACAAATGTTGTTGAAAGTGGACT
>JBLHWH010000198.1:0-11356 GCA_047628935.1 Halioglobus sp.
ATAAGGTGTTTAGTAATCTTGTGCCAGATACATACGCAATTACAGTTAGAGATGATAATGGCGCTGAAACTACCACTAACCCGATAATTATCTCAGAACCAACACAATTAGAAGTTACTACTGCCTTCAATGAAAACCAATTAACAATAGAAGCTATGGGTGGAGCAGGTTCATATTCATATTCTATAGATGGTATTAATTATTCTGATGAAAACGTGTACACATTATCAGATGGTTCTGAGTATAATATTCGTGTCAAGGATGAAAATGACTGTACTATAACCACGAGTACTTTTATTCATTATTTTATTAGTGATGTAATTTATGATTTTACTGATGTAACATGTAATAGCCTAAACAATGGGAGTATAACTGTAGTATCCATAGAAGGCGGACTTGCCCCATATATTTATTCGTTAGATGGAGAAATGAACAATACTGGCATCTTTGAGAATCTAGATGCGGGGGACTATTCACTTCTGATAACTGATAGTTTTGGTAACGAAATTGTTAAAACAGTGACCATTACTGAAACAGAAATTCTTGAATTATTTACAACTGTAAATCAAGATACTATATTCGTTGAAGGGCAAGGAGGCGTAGAACCATATTTGTATAGCCTAGATGGTTCAATTTTCGAAAATGTTAGTTTCCTGATCGGAGAAGTTGGCGAAACCTACACCGTGTATATCCTAGATCTAAACGGATGTATTACTACAGTAGCTGGGATTGATATAATTTCTTCTATTTCTAATCCTACGCTAGACGCATTAAGGTTATTCCCTAATCCAGCAAGCAATAGTATTCAATTTGGAAGTGAATCTAGAGTAATGATTACATTCGAGATATTAGACATTACTGGAAGACTTATAAGATCAGGGGAAAGTACTAGTAATCGTAATATTAATATAAATGATCTAGCTGAGGGTTTATATATTTGTAAAGTAAAAGCTGAAGGCGGAGAGAAATCATTTAGATTAATTGTCATTAATTGATCCTATTGATATGTTGATCAAGTGATTTTGCTCGGCGAAATGTGATGGACAGTGTATCGAATTGCAAATTCGTAGGCAGGCTGGCTGACGGGTAATGTGCTGTATTTTACCCCTGAAGTAAAATACAGCAAAGATCTGGGCAGAAGGGTTGCTACACCTCAGCGGCTCACTTATCAATTTGTTGATTTTAACAGAACATTATAATCAAATATAGAGTCATCTTTGAATTGAGTTCGTTTACTAAGCATAATAATAAAATAAAATTATGAAAATTATAAAGAACCTAAGCATACTTGCATTCATTGTACTTTTTGCTGTAAATACGAGTACTGCCCAATTTGGGAACATCCTTAAAAAGGCAGAAAACGTACTCAAGGGAGAGCCTGTAATGTCGAAAGATGAAGTAGCGAACGGGCTCAAGGAAGCACTCGATCAAGGTATAGCGAAAGCAGTAGATAAATTATCAGCTGAAGATGGATATCTTAAAAGTCAATATAAAATAGAGATTCCAAGTGAAGCTAAAAAGGTAATATCGAAAGTAAAGATGGTCCCTGGTTTCGAAAATGTAGAAAGAGACCTTATTGAAAAAATGAATCGTGCAGCTGAAAGTGCAGCAAAAAAGGCAACGCCTATTTTTATTGATGCCGTAAAGCAAATTTCATTTGACGATGCACTCAATATCTTATCTGGAGAAGATGATGCAGCGACCGCATACTTAAAAGATAAGAGTTATAAGAAGTTATATGATGCATTTATGCCTGTTATTATATCTGCACTCGATGAGGTAAATGCAAGAGAATACTGGAAGAAGGCTGTAACTGCTCACAACAAACTACCTTTTGTGTCAGATGTAAATCCAGAATTAGACGATCACGTTAACAATAAAGCCTTAATCGGTATGTTTTCTCTAATTGCGAAAAAAGAAGAAGGAATCAGAAACAATGGAAATCAGAGAAATACGGATCTATTGAAAAAGGTTTTTGGAAAGAAAAAATAAAAACTATAGGTTCTCTAAAAAAAGAGGTTGTGATTTTAATAATCACAACTTCTTTTTTTTTGCTACACAAAATCGTCGTCTTTGTACTTTTTAGATTTTTCAGCATATTCATGTTCTAGATCATCTAGCTCCAGTGAATCTTCAATATAGTCGTCAGGATTCTTGCCTTGAGCTCTGAGTTCCTTGCGCAACTCGTTTTGCTCCCATTCATCAGATTTGTCATTTATAAAAAGCGAAAACCCTTGAAAGACTAGACCTATAGCCCAAAACCCAACAACCCACTGTATCCAATACCTGCCAGGACTTGACCACATATTGAACACAAGCAGTCCAGCTGTGATGATAGTAAAGCTCACCAACTCCTTATAAAATTTCTTTTTCTTCTTTACTTTTTTCTTTGCTCGTTTATAAGCGTCGTCCATTTATAGATTAGTTTTATTCAAGATTCAACTATAAAAATAGGATTATAGAAGTAATGAAACTATGTTTCTACTTTGAATTGGTAAAATTATTCGACGAAATGATATGTTTTCGCATATGATGATATGTTTGACTGCTGTTTCGCTCAGGTAATTCAATACAGTAGTCTATTTATGTTCTTAACTAATAAGTGTTGGACACCTTCTAGGGATGCAGATATTTTTGCATAAAATTAAACAAAATCGTCATCCTTATATTTACTAGATCTCGTTGTGTATTCAGGTTCTAAGTCATCTAGACCTAGCGTATCATCCATATAGTCGTCAGGATTCTTACCCATTGATCTTAACTCCTTCCTCATCTCTCTTTCCTCCCAGTTTCCCGATTTATTCGCAATTCCCATTGATAATCCGCGAGCAATCAACGTAAGTCCCCAAGGACCAATAGCCCAAAAGAACCATATATTGTTAGGGGCTGTTGACAAGTTAAGTACCATAAGCCCAATTGCAACTGGAACGAATACACTTAACTCCTTTAAAAACTTCTTTTTTTTCTTTACCCTCTTACTCGCTTCTTCGTAGGCATGATCCATTTATAGATTAGTTTGATTTTAGATTGATTTATAAAAATACGATAATTGAACCCGTACTTCTACGATTCTACTGTGAATTGATGGAATTACTCGACGAAATGATGAGTTATCATACATGTTGATCACTTTGGAGAAATAACTTCCTTCAGGATTAGTTGAGACTTTTCTGTATTTCTTCCTCCTAACTAAATAAATGTAAGACCCCTTTACAGGTATGCAGACACGACTGCCTGATCCAAACCGACATGTCTGGCATCTCCCAGAGTGTCTGACATATTCTTCTCGTATTTACTATATCAAGGATCTGACTCCTGCCTCCTAACATTTAAGTGTCAGACACTTTGTAGGTACGCAGACACGATTGCCTGATTAATCCAATATAATCACATCCAACGCCTTATCCCTAATCATCTGATTCAATTTTGGAAGCATCTTCGTCTTTACTTCACTCCAAACATTCAACTCATCATCTATCATTCCATTGAGTTCATCCCTAACAGCGATTGCTGCAGCTGTAGGTGGGAAATCATTATTTCCCATTTGCGCCAAGCTATTAAGGTGAGCTAGTTTATTAGTCAATCTGATTGGAAAATTGAGTGGATCTTGTCCAGATTTATTTTTAGTTTGATATAGTGCTTCTTCCACTTTCGTCATGAGTGAATCTACTTCATCTGCATAGTCTTTGATTTCTTGATCATCAACTTTCAGAACATACCCTTTCATTTGCTTACGAAGTGATCGCATATCTATAATTGCTTGGTGTGCTTCATTAAGTTTTACATTTATAGACTTCACAAAATCAAATTGAGACGCTATATCAGCCATCGACCCTTCAGAGTCTGGTCTTTGCAGCACTTTGAAGTCTTGCGTTTGTGCCACATCATTAATATCGAGCACAACTTTATAATCTCCAGGCTTTGCTTTTGGACCATTGAGACTACCCCACCAGAGAATCATACCATCAAATTTTGTCGCTGGATCATAGCTCAAATTCCAGACATGCATGTTTCCACCTTTTTCTACAGTAAATTTATCTTTTTTCTCCTTAGCAAAAGTGGAATACGTTTTTATAGTATCACCCGCTGCATTCAAATATGAAATGGAGATAGAGTCTTTTTTCTCATCGTAATCTTTCAAATAGAAATGCGTCATAACTCCTCCAGGATGATTTCTCCCAGCACCCTTTGGATTTTTACTTTGGAAGCCTCCCATTCTATAGCTATCCATAGGTTTGTAGAGGTGATTTACTTTTATCTCCGGAAGATCCATTTGCTGATGCATTACAGTAAGATCATCGATAAGCCAGATTCCTCTACCTTGCGTTGCAGCTACTAGGTTGTTGTTTTTAACAGCAAGATCAGTGATCGGTACGATTGGCATATTTTGTTGGAATGAGTGCCATGATTGACCATCATCATTCGAGATATACATGCCTGTTTCCGTTCCTGCATACAAGTAACCCTTTTTTACCGGATCAGCCCTGAGAACTCTTGTGAAGTGCTCCTGTGCTATTCCATTGGTAATCTTTGTCCAGATCTTACCATAGTCTCTTGTCACATATAAGTAAGGTGTATAATCCCCAGTCTTATAAAGTGTACCCGCTACATAACAAGTAGCTTCGTCATATGGACTAGGCTCTATGCTGTTTATCATAAGATATTTGGGCATTTTACTAGAAGTTACATCAGCCCAATTATCACCTCCATCTTGAGTTACATGGATACGACCATCATCCGAACCTATCCAGATCAATCCTTCTTTGAGAGATGATTCTTGGGCAGCGAAGATCGTTGCGTAGTATTCTACACTTGTATTATCTTGTGTGATTGGACCACCACTTGACTTTTGTTTTTCTGCTTCATTTCTCGTAAGGTCAGGAGAGATTACTTTCCATGATTGTCCCTCATCAGTTGATACGTGAAGGTGTTGAGACCCAGTGTACAGCTTCTTAGCATCATGCTTCGAAAAGAAAATCGGAAAATTCCATTGGAATCTGTACTTCATATCTTCTACACCGTGTCCCATCACATTATCTGGCCAAACATTGACTGCTCTTACAGAGCCTGTCCTGTGGTTAAGCCTAGTAAGAAATCCATCATAACTCCCTCCATATACGATATCATTATCATTTGGATCTATGGCGATGTGAGCTGATTCTCCTCCTGCTGAACGTTGCCAATCATCTTCATCAATTGTTCCCCCAGTTGTTCTATGTGGTATCCTTAATGTGCTATTATCTTGCTGAGCAACATAGATTCTGTATGGAAAGTGATTATCTGTTATAATTCTATAAAACTGCGAGGTTGGTTGATTGTGGTATGTACTCCATGTTTCTCCTCCATCATAGGTGACTTGGGCACCGCCGTCATCTCCAATGATCATCCTTTTCGGATTTTCTGGTGCGATCCATAGATCGTGATGATCTCCGTGAGGTGCATTGTGAGTAGAAAATGACTTCCCTCCATCAGTTGATTTGTGATATCTCACATTCAATACGTACACCGCGTCTATATCTTCTGTATCTGCATACAACCTAGTGTAGTACCATGCTCTCTGACGCAGTTTCCTTTCACTGTTGACCTTCTTCCAATTCTTACCGCCATCGTCTGACCTGTATAGTCCTCCATCTTTATTCTCGATCATAGCGAAGACTCTTTCTCCATCTATTGGCGATACCGTTACACCAGATATTCCCCATACTCCTTCTGGTAGACCTTTGGCTTCTGATATATTAGTCCATGATTCTCCTTGATCGGTACTCTTCCATAGTGCAGATCCATCTCCCCCACTTGATAGTGAATATGGTGTTCTTCTTATGTTCCATGTCGTAGCATATAAAGTCCTGTGGTTTGTAGGATCGATAATAAGATCTACAGCTCCCGCGTCTTTATTTGCGAATAATACCTTTTTCCATGTCTTCCCACCATTCATAGACTTGTATACACCTCTATCTTGAGTTCCTTTGTACAGATCTCCCATCACAGCTGCATATACGATATCAGGATTTGTCGGATGTATTCTGATTCTTGAAATGTGCCTTGATGTATTGAGTCCCATATTGACCCATGTCTTTCCTGCATTTTCTGTTTTCCAAACTCCGTAACCGAATGAGACATTTCCTCTTACTGTCTTCTCTCCCCCTCCTACATAAATAACATTGGCATCTGAAGCGGCAACTGCAATACTACCAATCGACCCACCAAAGAATCCGTCTGAGATATTATCCCATGCACGACCTCCATCTGTCGTTTTCCAAATTCCACCCCCCGTAGAACCAAAGTAGAATAAATTTGGCTTTCCAGGCACTCCAGTAACGGCACACGATCTTCCTCCACGATAAGGTCCGATATTCCTCCATTCTACTGAACCGTAGGATGAGTTTTCGTCTTTTTCGTATTGTGCTAATAGTTTGGTATCGAAAAGTCCTATTAGTATAAATAGTATGAGTAGTATTGATCGTTTCATCTAAAGTTAAATGTAGATTAGTAAATGATTGTAATGTAGGAAAATATGGAGTGATATTTTACTCGAAATAAAAAAAACATGACAGTACACATCGAGAGCCTACCCTTCCTACTATAAAGATGGTATTATCGCCGTCCAGTTTCATGCAACAGAAGTAAACCTTCCGTTAATTCTGGATTGATAAGAAATCATAACACCAGTACAGTGATCAAAATTGGTTCCGTATTTCTTCTTGCTAATCTCCCCTATCTTTTTTCTAGTATATGACAAATTAAATATATCCAGCGAATTACGCCGAAAGACTGCTCTGATTTGGTCGTACGGCTTATCTCCATTTTTTAAATTCACTATACATCCTTTTCACAAACCCATATTTTTCTAGCGAATTTTCTTTTTCCTCTTTTACTAACGCTGCAATGATCTGATATTCTGAATCCTATATTGGTAATTAAGTTTGCAATATCTGAGGTAGATACAATAACAAGTCGATCTGTGATTTCTGTTGTCGACTCAAGAATGTGCACTATATCACTTTCAGTTGCAACGCTCACCAAATTGTAGGGGAGGTCAATAATAGCAGCATCATACCTTTTGATAATGTCTTTTATATCGGAGCGATACACATTTGCACTATAGTTGAAATGAGAAATATTTTCTCGTGCATTTCTACATATTTTCCAGTTAATATCACAACCTTCAATGTTCATTCCTGCAAAACAGGCTTCTAACATTATTGTACCAACACCACAACAGGCATCAAGTAGCGTTATCGACTTGTTCGCCTTCCCAGCTATATTGACAAGAGCTTTGGCGATATTTATACTTATCGAATTACTATATGAGCATGGTTTTTTATTGTGCTTATGCCAAGCAAAATCATTCTTAATCAAGACACCAAAATACCAAACACCCTCGCAGTAGCATAAAGCATAAGTTGTTGTTGGGTTATAATAATCAGGCTTACCCTCTATGCTGTAGCCTACATCTCTTAACTTTTGAAGCCTAGCTGAATAATCAGTTGTATCACCATCAAAAACTAAATATTCTACCTTAAAACCATCAATGCATATACCTTCCTTTTTGATTTCATTTATTAGCGTTGCATAATCTTCAGAAAATGAAATAAGATCAAGCCTGTTTTTAATAAAAGCACTACTTGAGGGCGCTACTTTTATATCTGAAAAAATCAACCTATTCTTTTCTTCCTTATTAAAGATATACCTCGACTCAAGCTTGCAAAGCTCACTTTCAGTATTATCATAAGTAAAGGAATATATGTGTTTGTTTATCTGCATATTATTTTTCTTGATATTCTTCTACACTTTAGGTAATAGCAATGAATGCCAATTACCGAACGGTTTTGATATCAATGTCTCTGTAAGGTACCAACAGATATGCGACATCATTTTTTTTAGGCTGTAGTTATTTATTCTTTTTCATATTCTATTAAATATAAGTGTTCAGCTCTTTACAAAAGCAAGTAAAGTAAAATAAAAGTGATTCGCTAAACTTTGTAACAACCGTTTTCTTTATTTCAAAACTTCATTTTGTCTTCCTCCTGAATTGAAGATAGGTTTGCCTAGTAAAGCTTGTGCGAGTGTAGCTGCTGCAAGAAGTCCATAAAAAAAGGAAATACCAATTGTTACTTTTGTATTTTTTAAAATATAAAAAGAAAGTAATGGTAATATTTGTAAGGCATGCATTCCTACAAAATGTGAAACACGTAAGTCACCTACGGTTTTGCTCCAACCTACAATAAGCCATTTTGAATTATCATTGAGTGCACCCACACTATGATTCATGCGAGAACCCATTAAAGCTCCTTCAAAAGAAAAAATGACAAAAATTAAAATTCCCAAGCGAATTGCCCAAACATAATAAGTAGGCAAATTGGGAAAGGATTGTCTAAAAAACAGGAATCCTACATAAGCCGTATAGATTGTAACAAGAGCTGCCGCTAAACCCATAAGTGTATATAGTGTTGAGTATAACGGAGTGGTATCATTGAAATGAGATAATTGCCCCCTCCTGGCTTGAATAGCAATGTATAAAATTTCAAAACCTAATAAAGTGACTATTGCCCAATTGTATGGTTTGATATTGAAATCTGATAAGTAATGACAATACCAACCCATAGTCCACGAAAATAAAAATATGGAAAAAGCAAATTTGAAAGGCTTATACCAAACATTCACGCCTTGAACCTGAGTTGTCGTCAGTTTGGTTAAAATCAAAAAAACAAGGGATGAACAAAGGCAGATTAAGCCAAAGAAAAACAAGTTTTCGTTTCTGGTAATGAGTTCACTTACAAATGCGATCATTTTATTTATTTTCTATTTCTAAAACTACGTGTTAATTACCTCGCTCACATGACTAATACTCCACAAAGAAGTATAAAACTAAATCCGCTTGTGACAAGCTAGCCATGCTCAATATTCATTGATTGAGGCCTCGTTACCGTTTGGTTTTAGTTAGCAATGCTATACTTTCAGTACAATTCGCAAGCCATCATAACTTTAGCACAAAAACAAAACATAGTATGACAATAGCGTCGCAAAAATACGTATTGTGACAGCCGAACCTTAGAATTGAACCCAAAATTTAAATCTAATATACCAAACAGTTCTTTGCATGGGCATTCACATTAAAAAGTCCATTTTGACGCTCAATATTAAAATCTGGATACGCTCTTAACCACCCTTGCTGTTTAGTAGCCCACTCGAACAACGTAAATCCCTTTCGAGAATTCAGAAAAGTCAAGCATTCTTTTTAGCATTGAATTGAGGCACAAAGTAATTCAGATAAAAAATCATTCCTAAGTATGTCATTATAAGGGTAGGCACACTCGAATTGAAACCGAAATCAAAATCTGGAATACCAAACAATTCTCTAAAAGAAGTAGTCGCAATGCTTAGCATAAAGAAGATTCCAAAAACGAATAACCCTATAATTGCGGCTTTATTTTTTGATGCCCGTTGAATTCCAGCTTTGGTCTCTTGTTGGAAAAAGTACCAAAGGCTACCAACACAAAAAACAGCTTCTATGGCTATAGCAAGGTAAACATTTGAAGCATACAAGCCAAGTGCTACATCTGCTGTATCTGCTCCAAAAACATGATGTGCATGTCCAGAGAAAAAATCCAACACAAAATGGCCAGCTACCAATGCGGAGCCTACCAACCCAATTTTGGTGCTTTTAAATACTACTTTTCCCAAAATAAAGACTATCACTAACCAAAATATTTGTGGAATTAAATCATGACTATAAAGCATATCTACAGTCATATTACTCAATGTTGTATTAAAAACATCACTTGGTCCAGTTCGTTCGAGACCTAAGTAATGTAGAACAAACCACAACAAATCCTGCAATTGGCAAACAATTAAGAAGTAAAGTAGCGTCCCTTTTGGAAATTTTTGATGGGCTACTAACGCGGTTGAAAAGTGTCCTGCCAGCATAATTATTTTATTTTTGTATTTTTACTTTAATAAGTAAAGTAAAGGTACAATAACTTTATAATTTAAAGTAATAATAAAATAATCAGCTTAAAAAATTGATCCTCCTACATTTTGCCCGTCTGATCTGATATGCATTGTAGGCTATAGATTCTGTGAGAACCATTTTAGACCACTTCAGCTTATAATTGTCGGTTAGCTTCATGATAATTTACTAATTTTCTTCACTAGAAACACACGCCATATCTGCAAATATGACTGCGCTTTGTGCCTTAATCTTCAATAAATTCTCTATAAATATATCCCTCCATTACAAAACAGATTTGGTATTATCTATGACAATTGTGTCATCTTCAAATTACATTTTTTTGTTGACCTATCAACTTATTGTTCTTTGAGTATAGAATGATAAAATATACTCCAATATCCAAATAATCAATTCTAGTTCTATTTACTATTCTTTCGTTCAACACAAGTTTACCGACAATGCTAAGTATTGGCTAAATCTTATTTTGAGGTGCTAGGCAAAATAAACTTGGAGTCTATAGTAGAAAAAGTTTCGATTTCGTAAACCCCTTAAATCCGCAAGCGGGAATAAATAAAAAACGGGAGGTCCAGTAAAACTAAAGCCTACCAAACTTTCCCGATTGAAAGTTTTTCACTTAATTGGGAGAAAACCATCGTTGCAGATGAAAGTTATAACTCCTACATCAAATATTAGTGCATTTGGCGGATTAAATTTCACCGATAAGCTATTAAAGGATCTTGAATTCAGGAAGGATATAAGACAGCAAAAGAAAAACGTAGGATAAGTCTGCCTAGTTCCAAGTATTATCTAATTGATAATATAGACTATTATGAATAAAAATAAATAAATTAATACCCTAAGAAATCCCCGAAGAATACTATTCCAAATAAAAGTATAATAATACGACATCAAGGAGCTGAAGATTTAGACTTTAAACAAAATTTGCTTTTTCCTGTCGCTTTTTGTGTAACGTAAGCCTTACGAAAAACAATCATATTAACTCCATTTATGCTTGCGGATTTAAGGTTATTATAAATTAGTGGGGACTAAGTCTCAAAATGATGTGCCAAAGTAAAAAATACAATAACTTAGCAAAAAGATATTATGGAAGATTTATTAAAGGGTTTTGCGAAGTTATATTTTTCAGAGGATATACTTCTTCATTTTTAATTTACAAATCTAATAGATGATCATGGAGTGATATTAATCGAACTGGTAGATAAGGAAGATGCAACACATATACCAAAAGAGATTGGCAGAGAAGGGAAAGCTGTAAAGGATGGTTATATGAACTCGATAGATATACAAAGTTTTCCCGCCCAAGGCAAGGAAGTCTTCCTTCGATTAAAAAGAAGGCGATGGAAGATCAAGGGCACTACGAAGGGCTATCATAACACCTATAAT
>JBLHWH010000199.1:0-11223 GCA_047628935.1 Halioglobus sp.
CAAAAATTACATTGTGCCGAGCGATTATGATTGTGGTTCCTTCTCAGTAAATTTAAAATCCTAGTATCATATTTGCTATTATATCATCAACCTAATTAACCCGCATTATAAACAGGTACTTATACCTATTTTATAAACGACATTTAAAATCTACCTTTGGGAGGTGCTCATAATATGTTTATATTTACGGTATAGATTTTTAAAACAGTTCCAAAAAATAGAACAGCATAAGAGTCTACTAAAAATGCAATATCCCCTAAAATAACCAACTTTAACTACAATGAATAATAGTGTCAATTTTTTTCTAAATGGAAAGCCTATATCAATAGAAGATCCATCTCCAGATTTACTTTTAATTGATTATTTACGATCTCCTAAAGTAGGTCTAGCTGGTCCGAAAAAACCGTGTGGGCAAGGAGGTTGTGGTGGCTGTACTGTTATCCTTTCAGAATGGAAAAAGGGAGATAAAAAAAATAAAGGAAAGGCAGAACATCTGGCTATAAACTCATGTTTACGACCTGTTTGTGCTTTAGGAGGACTTTCTGTTACAACAGTCGAAGGAACGGGTGCAGCTCGTAAACCTGATTCTGAATATTTACTACACAGACCTAGCTCATCTCTTTCTGCTCCCCCTGTAGGAGATTATGGCTCGCCAGTATTGCAAAAGGCACTCGATGAAGCTAAAGATAAGAGAGATCAAGTTTCACGAGCTATCACATCGCATCTTAAAAATGTAAATAGTGGAGCAAAAGTGGAAGTAGTCGCTGAGGTTTCGGATCATCCGTCAGAGCAATCTCACACTGGAATGAATCCAGTAGCTCATCGCCTTGCAATGAACAACGGAAGTCAGTGTGGTTATTGTAGTGTAGGATTTGTGATGAACATGTCTGAATTTATTACCAATAACCCAAAAGCTACAAAAAAAGAAATTGAAGATGCTTTTGATGGAAACTTATGTCGATGTACAGGATATCGTTCTATTCTTACAGGGATGAAAACTTTTGCTTCAGATTGGACTGAAGAAGATGAGAATGAAAGAATGAAGTGCATTGAGGATCATGTGAGTCATGCCCAACTTCCAACAAATGTTGATATTCCTTTTCCAACAAGGGCAAAACAACCTCTTTCTGGAGTTTCAACTTCTCGTTGGTTAGCACCAACAACCCTAAATGAGTTAGCAGCCATTATGGCAAATTATGAAGATATACGTCTTGTTCATGGAAATACATCCTTGGGGATTTATAAGGAGGAGTATTTGGACTCAACTATGCATGTCGATATACGAATGATTCGAGAACTTAATACAGTAAATGAGATAAAAAATAATCATTTACAGATTTCGGCAAGTATCACTTATAGTAAACTTATAGGGCTACTTAATAAGGCAATAATAGCTTCTGATATAGGCTATGAAAAAACATCAGAGTATGGTGTCACAATCCTAGGAGCTCTTGATTATATGTCTCGTAGAACAGCAGGTCGTATTGTTCGTAATGCAGCGACCGTTGGAGGAAATACCATGTTGGTATTAAAACACATTCCAAAGCATTCCGGAGACCCCTTCCCTTCAGACCTTTTTACAGCCTTATATTCAGTGAATGCAAGGATTCGCTATTATGAATTTATCTCTGTTGATAGTTTTGAAGAACGTACAAAAACAGCGCAAGAACTAGTTGAAGCTGTAATTGAAGATCCATTATTAGCAGACAGAATCCTCTTGTGTTCTTATGATATTCCTTTAGGAGAATCAAATGAAGTTGTTTTGGCTCAGAAAGTTGCGCTTCGCGCAGTAAATTCTCATAGTATTGTGAACACAACTACACATTTCAATATCAATGAAAGTGGCGAAATTGAATCAACAACATTAGTATTTGGTGGTATTGCACCTTATCCATGGAGAGCGACCAACACAGAAAAAGCATTAAATGGAAGAACACTTACGCTTGAAGATGCAAGCGAATTTTCTGGAATACTAGCCCAAGAAGTCTATAAGGAGCTTGTAAAATGGGAAGAGCGTATGGAGGAAGTCCCGGAAGAAGGTTTCACGCTAGAATATCGTGTCCAACTAGCCGTATCTTTTTTATATAAAGCCATTGTAAATGCCTTAATCGTTAAAGAAATTGGCGTGCCTGAGAATCTTGAATCTGTTGGGAAAATTCAATGGGGGAATTGGAAAGTTACGAATGGACAGCAACACTATTCCTATCAAGGTTATAAAGCTCCTGTCTCACAACCTTACATTAAGGTCACGGCAATGTATCAAACTTCTGGACAGACACATTACATGCATGAGCTTCCTGTCTCTCCACTTACATTGAATAGTGCTTTTGTACAGAGTAAGAGTGCTCTTATGAATTACCATTTTGTGCTTCCAGGTAAGGATAGAGAGATTTCCTTGATATTATTAAAAGAGTTCTTGAAACAACGCTTTCCAGAATTCACTGATCTCATCACTTATAAGAATATCAAAAATGGTGGAGTTAACTTACAAGGAATGGGTCTCGACCAACCGCTTTTTGCTATAGACTTGGTAAGTTACGTAGGTCAATCGATTGCAATGGTGCTTACTCCAAATGAGCAAGATGCTATCAAAATTGCAAAATTTGTATCTACTGAGTGTGTTCATTATACAAAACCTGGGGCCCCGTGGGTAGACGAATGGAGTGAACCAATAATTGACTTATTGGATGCTATAAAGAAAGGTAGTATTTTCCCCGATGCACCAGTGAGTGTTCCATATGTTTCACATATTTGGAAGGTGACTCGACCAGGTAGTCAACTTGATTGGACTACAGATTCTGATGCAAACCCTCCAGAAGAATTACGAAGAGACCAACCAATTGAGGTATCCGACGATGTGATAATTGATAATATCACATGTACAGTAGTCAATTCCTCTCAACTTTGTGGAGGACAAGTTCATTTTTACATGGAGCCTCAAGGATGCATAGCCACACCACTAGATGAAGGTCGTATGAAAGTACAACCGTCTGTTCAGAGTCCTGCTGCAATGCACGATACAGTATCAATGGCACTAGGTATGCAACATCATCAAATAGAAATTAATGTACCTATTGTTGGAGGTGGTTTCGGTGGGAAGACCGAGCAAACACGTTTTATTGCTGGGCCTACCGCAGTGGCAGCAAAAGCGACCAAAAGACCTGTTCGTCTTGCCGTTCCTCGTGATGAAGATACTGCAATGATCGGAAAACGTCATGCATATTATGGTGAGTATCAAATTGCCGTTGATTCGGGACTTGACAATGAAGATAATAAGGGAATGATACGTGGATTACAATTAAAAATGTGGGGAGATGGTGGAGCCTTTTACGACTGTTCTTTTATTGTATCAAATTGTATTCAACTTCGTACAGACAGTGCTTACAAAATTCCAAACTTTGAAAGTCAAATTGATGTTTGTAGAACCAATAAAGCACCCAGCACTGCTATGCGTGCTTTTGGTGATTTACAAGGAAAGAACATTGTTGAAAATGCCATTGAAGATGCTGCTATTTCATTAGAGATGAGACCTATTGACCTACGTGAAAAAAACTTATACGATAGAGGTGATGTAACTCCTTTCGGACAAGCACTTTCGTATTGCTATATGAAACAAGTATGGAACTATACCAAGAGGGTATCAAATTTCGAAAAAAAATATACTGATATTCAGGATTTTAATAAAAAGAATAAATGGCGTAAGCAAGGTATTTCTTTAATCCCTGTAAAATATGGTTCAGGATACAATATAACTTTACTTGAGCAAGCTGCAGCTGTTGTCGTTGTAAATCCAAAAGATGGGACGGTCATTGTTCACCAAGGAGGTATAGAGATGGGGCAAGGGTTAACCACCCAAGCTCAACAAGTAGCGGCTTATGTATTAGGCATCCCAATGTCAATGATCTACATTGGCAATGCAAATACCGCTATCATACCCAACCCGACAAGTACAGGAGGCTCTGTAGGTACACCTTATGCGGCTGAAGCAACAAAACAAACTTGTGAGCAAATGCGCTCTAGAATTATGGACTTCGGTTATAAGTTACTAAAAGATAATGGAGAAGATTGGTGTAAGGGTAAAGGTATCGATTTCTGGAATTATGGAACTGGAGAAGGCAAAGGGTGGACTACTATCGTCGAAGACAGCTATGGAAAGAAGGCAATGATCTGGCAAAACTTGACCAACATTGCATCGACAGAACGTGTTGAATTAATTGCTTCATTTAATTCTAAGATTCGTGGTGGCGAGGTTCAAGTACCCGTAATGACCTTTAAAGAAGAAAAGGACCAACCTAATATACCTGGTATCGAACGTATCCCAGACGCTAAACTTGGGGGAGGTGTAGATTCATTTGTAGGATTTACATATTCCGCAGCTTGTGCTGTAACAGAAGTTGACATTCTTACTGGAGAGGTTAAGATCCTCAGTGCAGACCTTATCTATGATATGGGTTGGAGCATGAATCCAGCCATTGATATTGGACAAGTGGAGGGAGCATTCATACAAGGTGTAGGATATTTACTGACTGAAAAATTAGTATCCGAAACGAAAGGTAGTAACGTCGGAAGATTGAATACTACAAATACATGGCGTTATAAGATTCCGGCTGTGACAACCATTCCTCTGGAAATGAACACATATCTTTTCCCTCTGTATGACGAATCAGCAACAGAAGTACCAGCAAATGACAAACCAGTGAAAGAAGTTCCACCAAATGAATCAGTGCAGGGCATTCCACAAGACAAGAATCTCATCTTTTCAGCAAAAGAAGTAGGTGAGCCACCTTTGGTACTTGCCAACAGTGTGTTTTTTGCTGTAAAGTCAGCGATACGTGCTTCTAGAGTAGAACGAAAACTAGATCCGCTCTTCCGCCTAGATGCACCTGCAACAGTTCAAGAAATTCGAAGAGCTTGTGAGGTAAGTGAAAGTGATCTAGGAGAATAAAAAAACCATCATCAATTCACCAAATGTTAATTAACTAACCAATCCAAATTACCAACTTATGAAACGATTAATATTTGTTTTTATAGCAACTACTTTTTTACTTGCTTCATGTGAGAAGAAACCTATAAATATTAAAGTACTAAAAGCATTAGCTGGGATAGACCACGAAAAAGAGGGCTTTCCTGATTTTGGGTACATGGTAAGCCCAGCTGTATATATAGATTCTTTTTCAGAACATCCGTTATTTAGATTGAAAGCTGACTTTCCTGAAATAAAGCCAACAGTGAAGGCGTCTTTTATTGGTGATATTGACTTCAAAAAAGAACCGTTAAAATACCTTGAAGCGGCTCGTGATTATGCTTTCGAAGGAAATCTACCTACTTGGGATCCGTACAAAAATAAAAAACGTGATTGGTATCATATTCCTTGGCTGCACCCTAGTGCTATAGGGGAACATGCTTATCCCCCAAATGGAGGCACCGAAGGTTTTCATGGACTTATCAAGGAAGCAGCTATAGACACTTTGCAGTTAGGTCCGAATCTCTACGGAACAGAAGGTGATTATTCTGTATATGCTATCACTTTGATTAATGATATGGCTGGATACTCTATGGGTAGAATGTGGAAAGATCCAAACGATCCTGATCTAACAGTTTTAGATAATCGCTTTAAGGATGGTGGATTTCCTGTAGGAACTGTTTTCGCCAAATTATTATTTACAGATGCCCCAAAAGGAATTGACAGGGTAGATTATCTTGAAAACCCTTTGACATGGACAGCGTATATCACTGAAAACTTCTGGATATCTGACAAACGTGTTGTGTCTGAAGTAAATTTATTACAAATGGACATTTCTATTCGTGATGCTCGAGCAGACAGAAGTGAAACTAATCCTGAAGGAACTGGATGGGTATTCGGTACTTTCTGTTACAACGGACAATTAAATAAAGAAAATAAATTTATGAATCTTGTTCCGATCGGAGTGATGTGGGGAAATGATCCTGAGAATAAGGAGAACAAAACGAGTGCATTCCCTCCGACAGAAACAGTAGTAAACAAAGACTTAGTTGAAACTGTAATTTTCGAAAGTGATGATCTCCCCCCTCAACATTTAGGTTGGAATGGCAGACTGAATGGTCCAGCTGATTTAAATACAGTCTCTTGTATGTCGTGTCATATTACTGCACAGTATCCACAAGCAACAGCACTAGTACCTCCTACCTCTGTCCCAGGTGGTCTTCCTACACCTCCAGAAGGCGGCGGCTCAGATGAATGGATGATATGGTTTCAGAATATAGAAGCTGGGCATTCTATGAATGAGCAAGCATATTCCATGGATTTTTCATTTCAGGTAGCAATCGCATTGGAGAATTTTTTCAATGTTAAATATGCCCATTTGAACGGGAGTTACGCTGAAGATTATGCGGTACAAACATTTCCTATTAGTAGAGGAGAAATTAGAAAGAACCGTAAATAGTTAAATACCAATAATACCTCTTGTGCGTTTTTATTTACTTAAAAGTACGCAATGCCATTTCAAACTCGAAGCATCGGGGAAAGACAAAAAAAATCTCTATAGCTTGACAGAACAGTAAGTTTTTCGAGTGTCAATTCAAATAGAATTTTGAGCAATGAATAGATAGTATTGATAATAAATTTAAGCTTAGCATGCTTGAAATATTCTTGAAACTATACTTTTTATTTTAAATCAAGTTCTGTTTTGTAATTGTACAAATAAATAATCAAACCTCCTATTCATATTAGTCGTAAATCTATTAATCCAAGACTAAAGAGGACACGTATTGATTTATAATGAACGCTATTTCATTTGCACTATCGACAATCATAAAATGCCCACCACCGTTAATTAAATGAGCATTTCCTTTTAAAGGAATCAATCTATCTTCTGTCCCGTGAATCCGCATGAACCTTCCATCAATACCATCACTATTCCAGATCATAATATTATGCAATGCCCATTTTATAAAAAGTGGATCAGTATCTGTAATTATCTCAGCCAATAAACCTTTATCAACAGCACCGAATATGAAATTCATAATAAACTGGGGTGGTTTTATAAAAATGTTTGGAATTAGTTTGACCAGTTTAGATAATGATTGTCTTAGATATATGAAGGGTAGTTCTTTACTATTGGATACTTAAGATATTAGAATAACAGTTTTTGGATTTAGTATTTTACTGAGCTCAATGGCAATAATACCTCCGAAACTTACTCCAATGATTCCAAATTCTTGGCTTTGATCTATTTGTTTACTTAATCTGAGAGTATAGTCTTGAAGCGATTCTTGGCTTTTAAGACTTAGCCAATTGATGGATATAGATCGAGAGTTCAGTTTGAGTTTTTTGAACACTCTTTCATCAGCACCAAGACCACCGATTTTGTATAGAATCATTGATTATTTATATTGGTTTTAATTTCTCTTTATCAAAGATAACTTATCTAAATAACACAAAAGACCCACAAACTTAATTGTGAGTCTTTGTTATTGACATATATACAACCTACTTACCAATCCTATTTCAAATTGATTATGCTAGGTATAATATACTTCTCCACCATTTTCCTCCCTTGCACTGCCCCTTCCATCGTATTGTATGCTTGTGCGGTAATAACTATGACTAAATCCAAATCATCAACAATGAAAATATAATTCCCTCCGTTACCCGATGCATACGATATTTCGTAAGATTGATCGCCTGATAAAAATGTATCACTATACCAGAGATATCCATAGGCTCCTCCCCTATTTTTGGGCATTACAATTTGGTTGGAAAAACTTTGTTTGACCCATTCTTTTGACAGTACCAGTTCTCCTTTCCAAAATCCATTATTGGCATATAGGCTTCCTATTTTCAGAAGACTTAATGAAGATAACTGAAGTCCACCACCACCATAAGGCAAGCCATTGGGAGTATGAAACCACTTGTATTTTGAAATTCCAAGAGGAGAAAATAAGTTTTCGTTGGCGAATACCTCTAATCCCTTAGGCGTAACTGCATTCAGAATATCGCCGAGTATCAATGTTCCAGCAGTAAAATAGTCCCACCTTCGCATATTAACCTTACCCCTATCAACATCCAAGTTCAAAGTAGCCCTCATCCAATCTTTGGTTTGTTGTATATTGTCTTCGGCCCCCATGGAGTTAGATTCACCATCTGATCCATCAAACACACTTGTCATCGTTAAAAGATCTCGAAGCGTAATATTCGCTTTCTCTTCGCTATAGTTTTCAAAAGATCTTAAATCATAGAACGCAGATATCTTTTGGTCTATATGTTTTAGATATCCTTTCTCGATTGCTATTCCAATTAATGTACTTGTAATAGATTTCCCAACAGATCTCGTATCGTGTAGTGTTTTTCTATTGGCTCCATTAAAATACTCTTCGATTATCAATTTATTATCTTTTAGAACAGATATACTAGTCACTTCTTTAAACTTATTAATAACAACTTTTGAATTGAGTTCTTTTATCAACTTCTCACTTAACAGACTTGGTTCCACCTTCCAATCTGTATTAGGCCCAATCTGTTGAACCGCAATCATTTTTTCATCCATCTCAATAACATCACTCACCATATTTATAACAATGTTTCCCTTCGCCATTATTTTACCTACAATTTTCTTATCAATCTCTAAATATGGTCTTATTTCAATTTCCAATTTATGTCGACCAGCTGAAAGCGCTTCCTCACCACCATTTCTCATTAAAAACCTTGACCACATAAATCTCCCCCATGAATCAATCTTATCTTTACTATACAATGGAATACACAAAGAGGTATTTCTATTCTTACTAGCCGCAGAACCGGCACCTACATTCAAATCCTCAGTATAAATTTTCTTATCATCTACATAAAAAGAAAATTGATAATTTCCATTTTCCACGAGTTCAGATATACTTCTAGTGGTATCCAAACCTCTCAAGTAATTGGTTAATGAATTATCAAAATATGCTCTAATAGTCAGATTAACATTATCACTATTATCAATTGGAACATCTAAAGATTTGATAAAATGAGAATCATTATAATCATCGATAGAAACATAATCAGACATAAAAGTTATCTCACCTATGCGGGCCGCATGAAAGGAATCTGATATTACTATTTCAGGTGTATAACTATCCTGTGGATTTTCTTCTTTTTGTTGCTGGCAACTAATTAAAAGAAAAATAAAAACACATAGTAAAAAAAGATATTTCATAGCATAAATGTTTATAAATAGTGAACTAAAATCAAACATATGATACTATTCAAATGAAATAGGTTACAAAATCAACAGTAAATATTCACATAATAAATCACCTTGAAATAACTTTCTAAATGTGTAACCTTATTGATAAATAAAGTATCTTATCAGTACTCTAATAAATAAATGATACAAATATGCATCAGGCAACAATAGTTATGATTTTTCTTTTCGCAGTGAGTGGATTTACTATAGTTTATTCTATCCGCACTAGACATATCGAAAGAATGACTCGAATCGAACATGGGATGGACGAAGAAAACCAAAACGCTATTTTCCAATCTTTTATCACATTTGGAATATTCCTATGTTCTCTAAGTTTTGGACTATTTTCATCTTATGTAGTATCAAGAGCGACAGGTCTTCCTGATCATATACTAATTCCAGGTTTCTTATTACTATTTGGCGGTATTGGACTAATACTTATTGCTATCTATAATATGAAGATTAAAATTAAGAAATAACCCTATTCATAAACAATACACACGTACAACAAAGGCATATCATTTGAATAAAATTCTTGATATACACTATTTAGACAAAGTGCTTAACGGCGATAAAGATTCGTTTAGATACTTCATTAAAGAATACCAAGAAATGGGTTATTCAATTGCGATTTCTATCCTTAAAAACAAACAGGATTCAGAAGATGCAGTTCAAAATGGCTTCATTCAAGCATTCAAAAGTTTAAGATCATTTAAGAGAGAAGCAAAATTTTCTAGCTGGCTATATAGAATTATAGTAAATGAATCTCTGAAACAAGTATCAAAGAATAAAAAAGAAACCAACAGACAATCCAATATTATCATCGATCCAGAGTCCTCTAATACAGAAAATATAGCTGTCTCTAACTTGAGTAAAAAAGAAAGGCGCACTATGATAAATGGGGTATTAATTAGAATGAAACCTAAAGAATCTCTTGCTCTAAAGCTTCATTACTTGCATGAACTAACCATAAAAGAGATACAGGAAACTACAGGATTCAGTATTAACAATATCAAAATTCTACTTTATAGAGGGAGGAGGAGTTTTAAGCAGATTACAGAGTCACTAAATAATGAATTTTGATATGGATGATGAAAAATACATAAAGGGAATTTTCGATGGAATCGAACTGGATGAAAACTTAGATCTAGAGGAAAAGATCATGATTGAAGTGGTTAGGCAAAAAAATCACTTCCAATTAAGCATAAGATACAAGCGGTTATCAAAAATCGGAATCACAATAAGTATCATTTTAGCAATCCTAATATCATATATTTTAATAAGCCCAATTTTCACTAAAGATATTGAAGTTCCATTAAATCAGACAGAAATATTAATGCCCTACCTGTATTCAATATTTACATTATTAGCAGTCTATATTCAGATTGAAGTATTTATTTCAATCTGTCAAGCCCTGAAAAAAGTTGACTAAAATTAAAAAAGCCCTACAACAAATTAATGTAGAAGGGCTATATACCCTATAACTCGATTAAGAGCTATTTCTTATCTAATTACGATCATCTTCTTAGTCATCTGAAAGAATGATTTTTGTACTACCTTACAATAATCATTTTTCGAGTAGCTGTAAATTCACCACTATTGATTGTGTAGTATAATACTCCAGTAATCCCTAAGTCATCTGCATCCAATGGAAGTAGATTCATTCCTTTAGTTCCAATTGTATTCACTACTTTCAGTGTTTTACCAGCTACATCAGTAACTGTAAATACTACCGCTCCTTCCTCTGCCAATTCAAATCTGATCATCGTCTGATCTTTGAATGGGTTTGGTTCGTTTTGGTATAGGTTGTTTTCTACACTAGCTGTGATATCACCTCTTGTACTTATTACTACCTCTCTGATTTCCATACTTGCCTTGAGCGTAGTCGAAAGGTAAGCTTCTGCAGCTGTCACCTTAGACGTCAATGCTATCATCTCTGATAATTGTCCATTTTCCGTCGCTGTGAATACCATCGTGAATACGGACTCATTCTCTGTAGCTGTTTTCGCTGTTCCGTTGT